>JAGHJM010000075.1 GCA_017886645.1 Clostridia bacterium | reverse complement strand
TTTTAATGTGAATGAATATTAAAGAACGTTACAAAGTAAAATTATTTTCAAAAGAAGAAGGTGGCTTTATAAGATGCGTTGATGAAGCAAAAAAAATGGCAACAAAAGAAAAAGCTTTTTTAGCTAATCAATTTTCAAATGAAGATAACTTTCTTGCACATTATGAAACTACAGCACAAGAAATTATAGATAAAATTCCAGAAAGCCCATCTGCATTTATATCTGGTGTTGGTACAGGAGGCACATTAATGGGAATAGGAAAAAGATTAAAAGAAGAATATAAAAATACTAAAATAGTTTCAATAGAACCAGATAAAATGCCATTAATATCACAAGGCAAGATAATATCACAACATAAAATAGAAGGAATAGGAGATGATTTTGTTCCAGAATTATTGGATAAAGAAGCTATAGATGAATTTGTTTTAATAAATGATGATGATGCTATAAACATGGCAAGGAAAATGGCAAAAAAATTAGGAATAGGAGTAGGAATATCCTCAGGAGCAAATTTTATTGGGAGCGTTTTAGCAAATAAAAAATTTGGTAATGGTGCTACAACAGTTTTTGCTGATGACAACAAAAAATATTTGTCTACAGATTTATCAAAAGATATGGATTACAATAAAAATTTTATTTCAAATCAAATAGAGTTAGAAAAATATGAAATTCTTTAAATAATTTTACTTTGTAACGTTCTTTAATATTCATTCACATTAAAAAGGGAAAAAGTGTTGAATTTTAAAGAACGTTAATAAAGCTTTTTGAAAAATTGACAAAAAAACAAATTCTATGATAAAATATAAGAATATTATTTATTTCAAACTCTTATTTTAAATAGAAAAAAATGTATATCTTTACAATTAATACCAAGCCTTGTAATTAGCATGGGAATTTGATTCTAACAATAAAAATCCAAATAAAGACCAATAAAATATGTTATTTCCGCCACAGCGGAGAGTTTCTGTGTTTAAATAATAAAAAAAGCACATAATATCTTTGGTGAGGGAAAATGCATATAGAAATTCTTCTAAGAAGCGTAAGAGAAAAGAAAGGAATAACATTAACAAAACTAGCAGAAAAAAGCGGAGTTTCAAAAACACATATTAATGACATAGAAAACTACGTTAAATCTCCTAGTTTATTGGTCATGGTTAAATTAGCTAAAGCTTTAAATGTAGATATTAATGAATTATATAAGGTGAAATGGTAATTATGGAAAAATATAATATAATGAATTATTATAAAGTAAGCATCAAAGAATTAAGAAATACTATTTATAAAAACAACAGAACAATAACAGAAATAGATTGGAATAGAATAGCAAATGAAAATAATTATTTGTCAAGTGAAACTATAGGTTATGTATCAAAAACACGATTTAACAAACTATGTAAAAAAATATTAAGAAGAATACAGCATGCAAATAAAAAGCAAAATGTATAAAGGGTGTAATAAAAATGTTACATCCTTTATATATTGTATATTTTAATTTGTACAAAAAATATTCAATATTGACTAAAAAAGTAAAAAATGGTAAATTATAAGTAAAATAAAAAGAAAAGGAGAATGGCTTTATTTGCCATAATTATAATATGAATATTTGGCATGATATTTCAAAAGATAGAATAAAGAAAGATGACTTTGTTTCTGTTATAGAAATAAGTAAAAATTGTAGAAATAAATATGAATTAGATAAAGAAACAGGTATGTTAAAATTAGATAGAATCTTATATACATCAACACATTATCCAGCTAATTACGGATTTATACCAAGAACATATGCAGGTGATAATGACCCTCTAGATGTATTAGTGATTTGTCAAGAAGAAATAATACCGTTAACATTAGTTGAAACATATCCTATAGGGGTATTAATAATGAATGATAATAATGAAGAAGATGAAAAAATTATAGCTATTAGCAAAGAAGATCCTTTTTTGAATTATTATAAAGATATTTCAGAATTACCCCAAAATTTATTAGCAGAAATCAAACATTTTTTTGAAGTATACAAACAGTTAGAGGGAAAAACTACTACAGTAGATAAAATGCTTGGAAGAGAAGAAGCAGAAAGAATTATACAAAAATCAATGGATAATTATACTAAAGTGTTTGGAAACAAATAAATAATTAACAGAAGGGAGTATTATGATAATTGAAAAAATAGTATTTGGAATATTATCAATTGCCTTATTTACAATAATATTTTTAAAAATGATTTCTAAAAATAATGCTACATATGTGTATGTGTTAGCAATACAATTTATAGGCATGATAATTAATTTTTTAGAATTGTTTTTTAATATAAAATTAAATATTATTATAAGATTATTATCATATATACTTGCGATAATTATTCCTATAGTAATAATTTTAATAGAAAGAATAAAAAATATATCATTTCCAGAATTATTTAATTATATTGTGGCAAACCTTTACCTAAAGAGAAATGATATAGACACAGCAAAACAATATGCGTTAAAAATAATAGAAAATAATCCAAGAAGTTATTCTGGACATAAGTTAATGGCAAAAATCTATGAAAGAGAAGAAAACATAGAGCTAGCAATAGATGAATATATAAAAGTAATAGAAATAAATGCAAAAGATTATGATTCAACATATGTATTGTCAGAATTACTAAATAAAGATGGTAGAAAAAACGAAGCAACAACTATTTTAGAAGATTTATTAAGAAGTACACCAGATAATTATAAGGCAACAGATTTATTGGCAAATATTTATATAGAACAAGAAAGGTATAAAGAAGCTATTAATGTCTATATGAACGCACTAAAATATAATTCAATGAATTATGATATATATTATAATTTGGGAATAGTATATACAATGCTAAATGACTTTCAAAAAGCTAAAGAGTTTTATGAAAAAGCAGCAGAATTAAATAATTTATTATATCATGCAGACTTTAACTTGGGACAAATTGCACTTTTGTATGGGGACTTAGAAGAAGCGGAAAAATATTTTATGAAAAATGTTCAAAGTGAAGAAAAAGAAGCAGGACCTTATTTTTATTTAGCACAAATTGCTATATTAAAAGGGGAAGAAGATAAGGCAATAAATTATATAAACTTAGCGATACAGATGGATTATAGATTATATGAAAAAGTTATAAAAGATCCAATTTTTTATACTATAAAAAGTAGAATAATTCCTAATGAAGAAAAATCAAAACCACAAATAAAAATAAATGAAAAAGAAAGAAAGGCTAGAAAACATTTAGAGGAGACTTGTGTATTAGTGGGTAGCCTAAATAATAATGATTTAAAGGCAATAGAAAAAATTAAGAGTAATCAAAAACAAAAAGAACAAAGAGAATTAAATTAATTAAAACCAAATATAAAATCACTCATATAATAATATGGGTGATTTTTATGAGTAAATTTTGTTTAGTACGGTGGAGATAGAAGAAATATTGAATTAGCAAAAAGTTTAATTTTAGATGGACACGAAGTAGGAAGTTTTGCTAATGAGAAGATATATATAGAAAATATAAGAAAATGTAATAATATGGATGATGTTCTGAAATATAAAAATATTATTACATCAATACCAATAACAAAGGACAAAATATATTTAAATTTTCAATATAGTGATTTAAAAATAAAAATTGAGACATTTTTGAAACAACTTAAAGATAAATTTTTAATTAGTGGTGCATTGTCAAAAGAAGATAAAGATATATTATTAAAAAATAAAAATAATTTTTTAGATATATTAGAAGATGATACATATACAATTTTAAATGCTAGAATAACAGCAGAAGGAATTATAAAATTAGCAATAGAAAATACTGATAAAAGTTTATATGATAGCAAAATATTAATACTTGGATATGGTAGAATAGGAAAAAATTTATGTAATATCTTAAAAGTATTTTCTAAAAATATATATTGCATGTCAAATAGCAAAGAAGAATTAGAATGGATAAATATAAATGGTATATATGCAGTTAAATTTAATTTGATTGAAAAAATTTTAAATAAATTTGATATTATAATAAATACTATACCTTGTTTAATTTTAGATAAAGATAAGCTAAAATGTGTAAAAAAAGATGTTACTATAATAGATGTTTCATCAAAACCTGGTGGAATTGATTTTGAATATGCAAAAAAAAATAAAATAAAAGTTGTGTGGGAGTTAGGTATTCCAGGGAAGATTTCGCCTATAACATGTGCAGAAAAAATTAAAAAAATTATATATGAAAAAAATGTTACATAAATATTACATCAAGATTACAATTAGATTAAAAATAGCATGTATATATTGACTTTTCGCATAAAAACGATAAAATTTTAATAGCAATTTAGAGTATTTTGTAGAAAAATGTAATTTAGAAAAATATACAAGTATTTTTATATTTTTTTATGAGAAACATATTATTATAAAATTTTATTTATGCAAAGGAGAAAACATGCCAAGTTGCTTAGGTTTATATGTAGAAAGTAATATAATTAAATATGCGAAAGTATCAAAAGACCGTGACATTGTAAAAGTAGAATCCTTTGGTATAAAATTTTATGACAATTTAGGTAGTGCCATAAAACAAATTATATCAGAAACATATAGCTTTAAGATACCTGTTAGTATAAATTTAGCAGATGAAGTATATAACTACTTCTATATGTTTAGCATGCTTAATAAAAAAGACTTAAAAAGTGCAATACAAACAGAATATGAATCATATTGCATAGAAAAAGGGCTAAATCCAAATGCTTCAGAAACAAGGTATGCATTAGTTAATTCAGTTACAGATAAAGATAAAATAAAAGTAATAAATATATCTGTTAGCAAAAATAATATTAATGCAATAGAACAGCAATTATCAGAGTGTAAAATTGCTTCTATAACACCTATAGGTATGGCAATTGCAAATATTGCAGAATTAGATCCAAAAGAGAATATTGCAATAATAAATATGGAAGAGCAAACGACTGTTACTATAGTAACAAGTCAAAAAGTATATAGTGTAGATAAAATTGAGATTGGTGCAAAAAATGTTTTAGATAATATTAATTTAAAAGAAAATTCATATTCTAAAGCTTATGAAATATGTAAAAATACAACCATATACACAATGGAGGGTAAAGATTTACAAGAATTAGAAAATGAATATTTAGATGATATTATGCCTACTTTGTACCAAATAGCACAAAGTGTACAAGCTATTTTATCTCAATCAACAATAAAAATATCAAAAATATATTTAACTGGAACATTATCTGTAGTAAATAATATAGACTTGTATTTTCAAGAATTTTTTAATATAGAACAATGCGAGGTATTAAAACCATTTTTCTTAAAAGATACTATGAAGATAAATATTAAAGATTATATAGAAGTAAATTCAGCAATTGCGATAGCTATGCAAGGAGTAGGTTTTGGAATAAAAAATATGAACTTTACAAAACATACCCATAGCTTGCCAGATTGGATGACTGTAGAAATAGGAAGTCCAAATTCAGGAAGTCAAATAAGCAAAGGGTTGCAAGGCTTATTTAGATTTGATCTTGGTGAAAAACTAGATACTGGTGAAAGATGGATGCTAAGGGTAGCAGCTGGAATACTTGCATTAGTTATAATATATTCTGGCTTTTCTATATTTATAAATAATCAATTACAAGATAAAAAAGAAGAAGCAAGTGAAGTGAAATTTGATACAGAATATCAAATAGCTAAAATTACATCAGACATAAATAAGGTAAGGGAAAAAACAAATGAATATATAAGTCTTTCAGATAACTTAAGAGACACAAGCGAACAAATACAAGAAAATCAAAAAATAAAAAATGCAATTCCTACTTTATTAAGTGAAATTATGTATGTAATACCAAAAGATGTACAATTGTTATCTATTGAAAACACAACAGGTACACATATTGTAATAAATGCACAATCAGAATTATATGAGCAATTGGGATATTTAAAAGTTAAAATAGGAACAGAAAATATATTAACTAATGTTGCATCATCAATGGGAACAAAAGATGGTGATATGGTTAAAATTGTAATAGAAGGAGATTTACCATGAAAAAAATATTGATTGGTGTGTTAATAATTTTATTATGCTTTCTGGCCTACTTTGCAATATTTAATGGAATTTCATTGGGAAGTTTCCATATATTAAGCGTAGGAGAAATAAAAGACGAAAATGATAGATTAGTAGAAGATATAAGTGAGATAGAAAAAGCAAGAGAAACAGATTATCCAACAAAAACAGAACAATTAAAAGAAGAAACAGAAAAATTAATGGATGAAAAGGCAACATACTTAGATTTAGCAAGTATTAGTACAGAGAGCGAATTAAAAGAAGCAAATCAGGAAGAAACATATTTAATCGAATATTTATGGATAAGAGTTGGTAATCATGCTAAAAACGAAGGCGTAATATTAAAAATGGAACCAACTAGTGGAGATACAGGAGAAAGTAATGTTAAAAATTTAAACTTCACTGCTACAGGATATTATATTCCAATTACTAATTTTATATCATCTATAGAAAATGATAGTAGATTAGGATTTAGAATAGAAAATTTTAAAATGGTACCAGCAGACGGAAGTGGTTCAATTTTAATAGCTACATTTACAGTAAAAAATGTAAGAATAAAAGAAGAAAATATTACATCAGATACTTCAACTAGTACAAATACAACAGATAGTAATAGTACAACTAATAATACTGTAGATAATACAACAAACGATACAACAAATACAGAAAGTACAAATACTAATACGACAACAAATACACAATCTTAATTTAAAAGGAGATTAATATGATAAAATCAGTTTTTAAGGAAATTGTTATTATACTTTTGTTATGTGTTGCAATATTATTAATATTAGGAGTACTTTTTTATGACTTTATTCCAAGTAATAAAGCAATTCCTAGTAAAATAGCATATGAGACACCAGAAAATATAGAAAATGAAATAACAGAAGAAATAACAGAATCAAATAAAACAGAGGTTACTTATGAAATAACTGATGTAGACTTAAATGTATATAGGCAAAGCAATAGCTACGACCCTGGCAAGAAAGATCCATTTTCTATGCAAGCAGAAGAAGCAAATAATCAAGCAACAAATGGTACACAAAATAATGGAAGTCAAGGAAGTACAGGAAATACAAATACTAACACAAATATAAATACAAATACTGGTGATGAGGAAGAAATAGTTAATACAAATTCTGATCCGAATTCAACAGGCACATTTTTTGAGGATGACGGAAGAAAATAATTTATTAATTTAGGTTATATTTATTTATATAAATATATACAAAAAATCTAATGAAGAAAGGAGTAATTTATTATGTTACAAAAAACAAAAGGACAAGGTGGTATTACTTTAGTAGCTTTAGTTGTAACTATAGTAGTTCTATTAATATTAGCTGGAATCTCAATTGCACTAGTATTTTCACAAGATGGTGTAATTGGTAGAGCACAACAAGCTAAAAGAGATACTGGATTTGGAACAATCCAAGATAACCTAGGAGATATTCTAGGAGCATATAGAACAGATGCAATGGTAGACAATAAAGATAAAGTAATTACTGTTGATATGCTAAATGGAGATCCAGATGCTTCACCTACTCCAATTGAAGGAGATCTTGAAGGGACAGGAATAACAGTAACTGCAACTAATGATACTTTTGCGACAGCACATGCTGACGGAACAGTAACTATGGGTGAAGGTGCACAGGCAACACTAAATGACAGAACATTTAACATATCTTTTTCAAGTGGTTTAGTACAAGGATCAGAAGTAACAGAATAGTTACAAATAAAAAATTGCATTTATGGCATATGCAGAATAAATAATGTATATGCCTCCTTTTATATAAGGAGAAAATATGGACATTATATTATACATTTTAATTTTCTGTATTGGAACTGTTTTTGGTAGCTTTTTTACATTAGCAGTAAGCAGAATTCCAATAGGAGAAAATATAACACATGGTCGATCACATTGTGTGAATTGTAATCATAAATTACAATTTTTCGATTTAATTCCAATATTAAGCTATATTTTTTTAGGAGGAAAATGTAGATATTGTAAACAAAAAATAAGACCAAGATATTTAATATTAGAAATATTATCTGGATTAGTTTTTGTTTTATTTGCGTTATCAATAAAATTTAGTATGTTTAATTTAACCATAGATAATATGACTTATCTTATTTTCGGTTTTTTATATATAGCAACATTATTTATTATAGCTGGAATTGACAAAGAAAAAATAAGAATAGAAAAATCAGTATTACTATTTGGATATATACTAGTATCAATATATATGATTTATCTATATATAGTAGATGAGGATCCTAATATATATAGATATGTTATATATTTATTTGTAGTAATTATACTTATGGTAATAAATACCATTTACTTAAGAAAGAAAATAAAGGATAATTATACTATAGATATATTATTACTAGCTATTATGATGGCAATATTCACATATGAAATTCAGTATGTATTAACAGCAATATTAACTTTACTTTCAATAGCATTTACATTAGTTTTGTTAAAAATAAAAAATAGAACAATAAAAACTGTAAAGGTAAAGAAGAAAAAGAAAATATCTTTACCAATAGGCTTTTACATGTGTGTATCAAATATTATAGTTCTAATAATAACAAATGCAATAGCTTTTTATGCTTGATAAAAACTGGAGGAAGTAATGAAAAATGTAAAGTTATCTAAATTAAATATAAAAACTGAAAAAGGCTTTACAATGATTGACGCTATAGCTGCTATTTTAATAGCAATGCTTTTGGTAGGTATTGTTGGAACAATATTATACCAAATTGCAGATGTAAAGCTTAGTACTAAATATACTTCAGAGGCAACTATTTATGCTATAAAAATATTAGAAGATATTGATAGAATAGATTATGATGAAGTGCAATCTGGGATGGAACAAGATTATGTTTCTGAATTAAGAATTCCATCAATATATGATGTTACAATAGATGTAAGTAGTTATAAAACAAATGATGGACAAGAAGATAAAATAAAACAGGTCAAATTAGATATTAAATTTAATGTAATGGGAAGAGATGAAAATTTAACCATTAATAAATTAAAAGTAAAGGAAGCATAATTTTATTAGGATGGTGAAAATATGAAAAATGAAAAAGGAATAACATTAGTTAGTTTAGTTGTTTATATAGTAGTTTTAACAATAGTAATAGCTATAATAACAACTGTTTCATCATTCTTTTATTCAAATATTAATTATGCAATGGCAAAAGAAAGTTATGCACCTGAATTTAATAAATTTAACATGTTTTTTATAGAAGATGTAAAAAATAATAAAAATGCTATTGTAAATACAACATCGGTAGAATTTGAAGATGGTACAAAATATACATTTGACCAATTAACTGAAACGATATATAGGAATGATTTAGCTATAGCAGAAAATGTAAAAGGTATAATTTTTAGTAAAACAAATGAAACTGTAAGAAATACAACTAAAACAATAATAAAGGTTGAAATAGGAATAGGAGAAGATGAAGCACCGTTAGTAGAAGAAATTGATTATGTGCTTAAATACTGGTAATAAAATCTTTTTATAATTAAAACCAAAGAGGAGGAATTACAATGGATACAAGAAGAGGTCAGCCAATTGGAATTGAATTAGTTAGAAGAGGAATTGTAACAGAGCAAGATATAGATAAAGCATTAGAATATCAAAAATCACATCCAAATAAAAAAATAGGAGATATATTAGATATTTTAAAATTATGTGATTCACAAACATTAATTTCTGAGATAGGAGATATATTAGACGAAAAGGCTATCTATTTACAAGAAAATGATTTGAAAATAAATGCATTAGAATATATGTCTTTGGACATAATGAAACAAAATAAAGCCATTCCTTTTGATATAGCTTCTGGAAGAATTAAAGTTTGCTTTGCAGATACATCTAACAAAAGAGCCATGGACACAATTAGATTACTTCTTCTAAATAAAGGATTAGTAATGGATAAATATATTACATTTGAAAGTAATATATTAAACATAATTCGTTCTTTAGACGGTTCAGTATCAGATAATATAAATACTAATGCCGATGTTTCAGGATTAGTAGATAGTATTATAAAAACAGCTATGGAAAAAAGAGCAAGTGATATTCATATAGAACCAATGGAGAAATTTGTTAGAGTAAGATACAGAATAGATGGACAATTAATAACAGAAGTAACAATTGATAGAGAAAAACAATCTCAAATAATAGGAAGAATAAAAGCAATTTCAAATATGCATCAAGAAAAACAAGAATCACAAGATGGTAGAATTTTATTATATCCAGATTACAATATACGTGTGTCTTCACAAAAAAATGTTAATGGAGAAAAATTTGTTTTAAGATTACTAAAGAAAAACGAAGATATAAAAAGATTATTTGAACTTGGATTTCCAAATGATGATAAGATAGTTAATGATAGTTTTAATAAGAAAAATAGTATAACTGTTATAGCTGCTCCTACAGGAGAAGGAAAAACAACAACTTTATACAGTATTATAGATTATTTAAATAGACCAGAAATAAATATTACAACTATAGAGGATCCAGTAGAAATAAGAATAGATGGTTTAAACCAAATAGAAATAGATGCGAAAACATCGTTCGAAGGAGCTTTAAGAACTGTTTTAAGACAAGACCCAGATATAATTCTAGTAGGAGAAATAAGAGATAAAGAAACTGCAGAAATTGCTATGCAAGCAGGTCAAACTGGACATTATGTTTTATCCACGATTCACACTATAGATGCAATAGAAGTTATAACAAGATTAAGAAAAATGAATGTATCTGATTATGATATTTCTAGTACACTTGCGACGTCTGTTTCACAAAGACTAGTAAGAAGGGTTTGTCCACATTGTGCAAAAGAAAGAGAACTAAACCAAAGAGAAAAAGATATAATTACTAAAATAGGTAATAAATATGGTATATCTTATGAATTAGATGGAGTAAAAACTTACGATGTTGTCGGATGTAAAAAATGTAATCATACAGGATATTTAGGAAGAATTGGTATATTTGAAATTTTAAATGTAACAGATGAGATAAAACAATTAATTACAGAAGGAGCTTCTAGTATAGAAATTAGAAAAGAAGCCTTAAAGCAAAGCTATAAACCATTAATAATTGATGGAATTAATAAAGTTATTGCTGGAATTACAACACTTGATGAATTAAATAACAAACTAGTTATATATTAACAAAAGATTAGGAGGAAAAGAAATGGTTGATATAGATAAAATTTTGTATTTAGCAATTAAAGAAGGTGCTTCAGATATACATTTAATTTCTGGAATAAAACCTATTATGAGAATAAGAAGAAAATTAGTAGATTATGAAGATTTTGATGTATTAACAGAAGAGGATATGTGGGAAATATATGACTATTTTGTAAGGGGAAATGTAGAAAAAGATGAAGTATTTAAAGAAACAAAAAGATTAGACTCTTCATTTGAATTTTCAGATGTACGTTTAAGGGTTAATATTTCACTTTCTGATGACATTCCAGTTTTTACACTTAGAATTATAAAAAACGAATTACCACCTTATGAATCATTAGGAGTACCAGATATAGTGAGAAGAACTATGTACCAACCACAAGGATTAGTACTAGTTACAGGAAAAACAAACTCTGGTAAAACTACAACATTAAATGCTCTTATAAATGATATAAATGAAAATCAAAATAAGAAAATATTAACTTTAGAAAGCCCAGTAGAATATAAGCATAAATCAAAAAAATCTATTATAGTTCAAAAAGAAGTTGGGGTTGGAAGAGATTGCCTTAACTATAAGGACGGGGTTAAAAACTCATTAAGAGAAGACTGTGATATTCTTATTATAGGAGAGATTCGTGATAGAGAAACAATGGATGCTGCAATAGAAACAGCAGAGGCAGGACATTTGGTTATTGGTACTTTACACACAAAATCATGTGCAGAAACAATAGACAGAATGATAAACTTTTATGATGTTAGAGATCAACAAACAATAAAATTCCTAATAGCTTCTTTATTAAAATTAGTTGTATCTCAAAGACTATTACCTGATAAAAATAATAACTTAGTATTAGTACCAGAAGTAATGGTGGTAGACAATATAGTTGCAGGTATAATAAGAAAAGATAAATTAAGTGTAGCAGAAATAGAAGATGCTATACAAAGTAATTCTGAAAAAGGAAGTATAGGTTTAATAAATTCATTAGCAGAACTTTTCGTACAAGATAAAATAACTTTAGAACAAGCAAAATCACAAATTGAGGAGAAGAATATAGAAGTATTAAACAGGACTATTATGCAATTGAAAATTAAGAATGATGCTAGAAATAGAATGAATGCACAATAGACAGAAGGGAGGACATAATGCCTGAATATATTTATAAGGCTATTACTGACAAAGGACAAATTGTAAGAAATAGAGTTGAAGACGTAAGTAAAAATGTTTTAGTAAAAAAACTAAAAGATAATAATTTGTTGCCAATAAGTATATCGCAAGTTCGTTATGGTGGTAAAAATAAACGTAAAACAACGAAAAAGAATATAACAGATATAGATGAAGTTATGAAAATGGCAAACTCGGCTAATGTTACGCAAGGTAGAAAAGCAAGAAATCAGAAATTATCTGAAAAAATAAGTTTAGCTTTATCACTAGAAGAAAAAATAAAAGAAAGAGATATAAGAATATTTACTCAAAACTTTTATCTTTTAAAAAAGGCAAATTTTAATAATATACATGCATTAAGTACAATAATTCAAAGTACAGAAAACCTATCGTTTAGAGGTGTATTAGAAGATATATTAGCTGGTGTTGAAGCCGGAGAATATATGTATACAACAATGGAATATTATTCAGATATATTTCCATATATATATATAAACATGATTAAAGTTGGAGAGCTTTCAGGTTCTCTTACACAATCTCTACAACAGGCTGTACAGTATTTAGACGAAACTAGCACAAGAAATAGAAGAATAAAGTCTATATTAATACCAAACTTAGTACAATTTTTTGCAATAATAATATTATTACTTGTTGGAACAATTTATATTTTACCATTAATACAAGATATATTCACTCAAATAGGAAGTAGTGCAACACTTTCACCAGTTACATTATGGTTTATGGACTTTGTAGACCTTATGATAGCATATTGGTATATTCCTGTAATAGTTATAGCTGCTATTGTGGCAGTAATATGGTGGTATATTCACACTCCAAAAGGAAAATATAATTTTGATTATTTTAAATATAAAATGCCAGTATTTGGTTCATTAATATATGCATTAGATTTTTCAAGATTAATGAGAGCAATGTTATTAAATTTGCAAAATGGTATGAGAATACAAGAAGCTTTGGAAGTTTCAAAATCAGTAGCTAAAAATTATGTTATGCTATCTATGATAGAAACTTCAATAAATAATATTTTAATTGGTGGTTCTTGGATAGAACCTTTCGAAAGTTCAGGCTTGTCTTCACCTATGGAAACAGAAATGCTTAAAATAGGAATGCAAACAGACTTATCTGAAATGATGACAAAGTTATTAGAGTATATGGATATAGACATAGAAAACAAGATGCAAAAAATTATGAAGGTATTACCAGAAATATCATATGCCTTTGTTGGTGCAGTACTAATTTTCTTAGTAATTGTAGTATTAGTACCATGTATCGAGCTATATATGGGAAACTGGTTAATAGATGCAATGGGAGTTTAAAAGAGAGGCAAAATTGCCTCTTTTTTTTATGTAATAAATTTGATATAATGCATATAGTTTATAAAAAGGAATGTGATTAATATGAAAATAGGTATAGATATAGGCGGTAGTCATATTGGTATTGCGTTAGTAAATGAATATGGAAAAATAATAGAAAAATCAGAAACAGATATAGAAAATATAAATAATGCAGAACAATTTATAGAAAAATACATTATAAGAACTATTTCTAATATGTTACCATCATCTAATGTGGATTTAATAGGAATTGCTGCACCAGGAATTCCTAAAGATGGTAAGATATTTTCTATGTATAATTTGGGTATAGCAGAATTAAAAATAGAAGATATGATAAAAAAATATTATAATATTCCAATAAAAATAAGGAATGACGGTAAATGTTCAGCATTAGCAGAAAAAACTTATGGAAGCCTAAAAGAAAATAAAGATTGTATATTTTTATGTTTGGGAACAGGAATTGGTGGAGGAGTATTTATAAATAATGAAATGTTACAAGCAAATTTCGCTCCAGGATTTGAACTTGGACATATGGTTATTGAAAGAAATGGAATACAGTGTAATTGTGGAAAAAGAGGATGTTTTGAAACATATTGCTCTATGAAGAGATTTAAAGATAATGCCAAAATAATACTTAATTTACCTAAAGAAATATCTTCTGTAGAATTATTAGATATAATAATAAAAAATCAAAATAATATAGAAATCTCAAATTTAATAGATGAATATATTGATAATTTAATAATTGGATTTTCGAATTTAATAGATATATTTGAGCCAGAAGCAATTTCTTTAGGAGGTAGTTTTGTTCATTTTGAAGAAGTATTTTTTGAAAAATTAAAAAATAAATTTTATCAAAAGAAATATGCATTTAATCCAGAAGTAATGCCAGAATTAAAGTTAGCGATATTAGGTAATGATGCTGGAATAATAGGAGCAACGATTTGACAAATGCTTAATCTTATAGTATAATAATAAACAGTTGTTACCAAGAGATGGTAAAGAAGAGATTTATATATTATTTATTTTAAAAATGGTTAAAATAAATTTAAGTAATATTTTATTGTTCGTGAAATTTAATACTGTTTATTAATATACTTTTTTTGTGCGTGATTTTTAAGTATATTAAATTAGTTCCTGCAATTGTATAAATTTTCCAATATGAATATTACAATATATAGACCAAAATAATAAAGAAGGAGAGATATAAATATATGACAAATAAGACGAATGAAAATGAAAGTAATTCGGTAGTTAATGCTGGATTAGTAAAGAAAAGTACAAGCAAACCAAGAAGAAAGCATGTAAATCAAAAAAATAGTGAAAATGCAAAAGAAGCAAAAATAAAAAATGTTACAAATACTAAAGAAAATGAAATTCAACCTAAAGAAGATGTTACAATAGGAATAAAACAAAAAAATAGTATTTTAAATAAGAAACCTAATTTAACTAAAAATAAAAGATTAGATAGAAATACTTCTAAAGAATTTGCATTTAAAAAATCTAACTTAAAAATAGCACCTTTAGGAGGACTAGGTGAAATAGGAAAAAACATTACTGTATTTGAATACGAAGATGAGATAGTAGTAGTAGACTGTGGACTAGAATTCCCAGAAGATGATATGTTAGGTGTAGATTTAGTTATACCAGACGTAACTTATTTAATAAAAAATAAAGAAAAAGTTAAAGGAATAGTTATTACACACGGTCACGAAGACCATATTGGAGCTATTCCATATGTATTAAAACAAATTAATGTACCTATATATGCTACAAGATTAACAATGGAATTGATTAAAAATAAATTAGATGAACATCATTTGCTAAAAAGTGCAAAACTTCATGTAGAAGAACAAGGTCATACTGTAAACTTTGGAAAAATGAAAGTAGAATTTATTAGAAGCTCACATAGTATACCTGATGCTGTTATGCTTGCAATTCATACACCTGTAGGAACAGTTCTTCACACAGGAGACTTCAAAGTAGATTATACACCTATAGATGATAAAATTATGGATTTAGGAAGAATAGCAGAGTTGGGAAATAAAGGTGTGATTGCATTATTATCAGATAGTACAAACTCTGAGAAAAAAGGTTATACTATGTCAGAAAGTACTATAGGGGAAGTATTTGATAGACTTTTCCAAGGAACTAAAAAAAGAATTGTTGTAGCAACATTTGCTTCAAATGTCCACAGAGTACAACAAATTGTGGATGCAGCTGTAAAATATGGAAGAAAAGTTGCAATTTGTGGTAGAAGTATGATTAATATGATTGATGCAGCAAGAAAACTTGGCTATATAGAAGTGCAAGATAATACCTTTATAGATATAGATATGATAAAAAATTATACAGATGACCAATTAGTTATAATAACTACTGGAAGCCAAGGTGAAACAATGTCTGCACTTACAAGAATGGCGAACGGGGAGCACAAAAAAGTTACGCTTACACCAAATGATATGGTAATTATATCAGCTACTCCTATACCAGGAAACGAAAAAATGGTTTCTAAAGTTATAAATGACTTAATGGAACTTGGAACAGAAGTAATATACAGTTCATTAGAAGCAATACATGTTTCAGGACATGCTTGCCAAGAAGAACAGAAATTAATTTTAGCACTAGCTAAACCAAAATACTTTTTGCCAGTACATGGTGAATATAGACAGTTAAGAGCACATTCAGAAACAGCTAGGCAAATGGGAATAGAACCACAAAATATTTTTATATTAGAAAATGGTAGAGTTCTTGAGATAAACGAAAATGAGGCTAAATTTACAGCAAACATTCCATCAGGAAAAATATTAGTAGATGGACTTGGAGTGGGAGATGTAGGTAATATAGTATTAAGAGATAGACAACATTTATCACAAGATGGTTTAATAGTAATTGTTATGACAATGGATTCAAATACAGGAACAGTTATTTCAGGACCAGATGTAGTTTCGAGAGGATTTGTTTATGTAAGAGAATCTGAAAACTTAATGGATGAAGTAAAACAAGTAGTAGCTGAAGAAGTTAGAAAGTGTGAAGAAAATAATATAAGAGACTGGGGAACAATTAAATCTAATATAAAAGATGAGTTAAGAGATTACATTTTTACAAAAACTAAAAGAAACCCAATGATATTACCTATAATTATGGAAGTATAGAAAAATACAGTAATACCAAGCACTTTGATGCTTGGTATTATATATTTGTTATTAACCTAATAAAGTTTAATAACAAATATATTTAGTTAAATAGCAAAAACACCAAACATTTAAAGTTTGGTGTTTTTTGCTGTTTAAACATAAATGCTATGATTGCGAGTCACATAATTACGAGAGGTAAAGTGCCGAGTTTAAAACCGTACCAGCGTTCAATGTTGGTCAAGACCTGTTCTGTGGTGCCAATGCGAATTTCTTCACTGTTGACACAAGATACGTATACTACTGGCTTGTCCTGGATGATGATACGGATTTGATCCGTATCTGTGTTGAGGAGAATATAACAGTTTTTCCGATATGCTCTCATACAAAAGACTCCTTTCAAAATTGGAATGTATTTAATTATATCAAAACATAGGCTAAAAGTCAAAAAGTATAGCAATCTAAATAAAGTTATTAATTATAATATTGCAGAATATGTAAATTTGAAGTATAATAGTAACATCGATAAAAAAGAAAAGAGGAGAGCAGTTATGAATTATAAAGAGTTAGCAGATTTACTTTTCCCAAATGCAAAGCCAGTTGCATATTATGAGGAAAAATATCCAGCAAGAAATTTAAAAGAAGGAGCCGCCGTAACTAGATTTGCTCCAAGTCCAACAGGTTTTGTTCATATTGGAGGACTTTATCAAAGTATTATAAATAGAAAGTTAGCAGATCAAACGGGCGGAGTATTTATATTAAGAATAGAAGATACAGATCAAAAAAGACAAATTGAAAATGGTGTTGTACAAATAGTAGATTCACTTAAAGATTTTGAGATAATACCAGATGAGGGAATGACAGGTGAAAATACAGAAAAGGGAATATATGGACCATATAAACAAAGTGATAGAAAGGATATATATCAAGCTTTTGCCAAATATTTAATAGAGCAAGGAAAAGCATATCCTTGTTTTGCAACCCCAGAAGAATTAGAAGAAATGAGAAAAAAACAAGAAGCTGCTAAAATTAGACCTGGATATTATGGAATATGGGCTAAATATAGAACTTTGTCAGTAGATGAAGCAGCAGAAAAAGTAAAAGCAGGTGAACCATGGGTTGTACGTTTTAAATCAATGGGACAAGAAGATAGAAAAATAAAACATCATGACTTAATAAAAGGAAATATAGAGTTCCCTGAAAATGACCAAGATATAGTTATAATAAAGGCAGATGGACTTCCAACTTACCATTTTGCACATGCTGTTGATGATCATTTAATGAGAGTAACTCACGTTATTCGTGCAGATGAATGGCTATCTTCTGTACCTTTGCATTTAGAGTTGTTTAAAACACTAGGTTTTAAAACTCCTAAATATGCACATACAGCATCTATTATGAAAGAAGACGAAGGTAAAAAACGTAAAATTAGTAAAAGAAAAGATCCAGAAGCAGCAGTTAGTTATTATCACGAAGAAGGAATTCCTTCACAAGCTGTTTATGAGTATTTATTAAATATAGCAAATTCAAATTTTGAAGGATGGAGAAAAGCAAATCCGGATAAAGATATTTCAGAATTTAAATTTGAACTTGGAAAAATGAGCGTAAGTGGAGCTGTTTTTGATTTAGTGAAACTTTTAGATGTGTCTAAAAATGTTATATCTAAATATACTAAAGAAAGAATATATGATGAAGTTTTAGCATGGGCAAAGAGATATGATAAAGAGTTAGAAGAAATGTTAGAAGATAAAGAATATTCATTAAAAGTATTTGGAATAGAAAGAGGAAATGTAAAACCAAGAAAAGACATTGCAAAATGGAGTGACGTAAAAGAAAGCATTATATACATGTATGATAAAAAATTCTTAAATTCTAATACTGAATATCAATTTGGAAATATTAATGATAAAGAAGAAATAAAGAAAATATTGACTTCATATATGGAAAAACATTTCAATATGCAAGATGATAAGCAAACATGGTTTGATAAAATAAAAGATTTATCAGAAGAATTCGGATATGCAAGAGAAGTAAAAGAGTATAAGCAAAATCCGGAAAAATATAAAGGACATGTTGGAGATGTAAGCACAGTATTAAGAGTTGCCC
>JAGHJM010000074.1 GCA_017886645.1 Clostridia bacterium | reverse complement strand
CTTCTGGACTTGCTAATGCTGTTATTATTTTTTTCATTTTATTTTCTCCCTTCTATTATTTCTTTTTCAAAATCTGATGAATCTATTTTTGTTAATATATGTTCATCTCCCACAAACATCAAACATTCTCCTCTTTTTAAAGATTTTATTTCAACTTTTTCTTTTTCAGACAAATCTGTATATTGTTCTAATACTTTTATATTTTCTTCTTCTAAAGAGAAAAATGTTTTTATTTCAGAATTATTTAGTATACTTCTTCCATATGTACCATTTTCTAAGCTAAATAAATCTGAAATATCTTGTGTTATTGCTACTCCACTTCCTCCGTATTTTCTAATTGTTTTAAATATTTTATAAATAAAACTAGCAACTTCTTTATTTGATGTTACTCCTATTAATCTCCATATTTCATCTAAATATATTGCTTTTTTTATTTTTCTATCTTTTTTTATTAAATTCCAAAATAGTTCTGTACATATAAACATTCCATATTTTAAATTTTCTTCACCTAATTCATATATATCTGCAACTATTAAACTATTTTTTGTTTCAATATTTGTATAATTATTAAAAAATTTTAATGAACCTTTTATAAATGGAATTAATTTTGTTTTAAATATTTTTGTTTTTTCATCATTCAAAATGTCATAAAAATCTTGTAAAATTGGCATATCATAAGCATCTTTAAATACAGGCTTTATTTGTATTTTATTTTTATTTTCTTTAAATAAACTTTTATCATCAAATGTTATTCCTTTATTTTTATATACTTCTATTAATTTTTCTTCTATTATTGCTTTATCTTCTTCATTAATATTTCCAAATATTAAATTAAAAAATCCTATTAATTTACTAATTTTATTAGCTAAATATCCTTGTTCTTCATCTTCTAAACTTTCTTCTCTTATATCAAAAATATTTATGTATGTATTAGAACCCGGACCTATTTTTAATAATACTCCATTTAAATTTTCACATAATTTATCATATTCTCTTTCTGGATCTACTATATATTGTTCTATTCCTAATAATCTATATCTTAAAATTAATAATTTTGTATAAAAAGATTTTCCTGCACCACTTGTTCCAAAAATGCAAATATTAGCATTTTTATATTTTTGAGTATCGTATCTGTCTATAAAGACCAAAGAATTATTATATATGTTTGTTCCTATAAAAACCCCAGCTTCATCAAATATAGCAGATGATATAAAAGGATATGTTGCCATTAATCCACTTGTTAAAACATTTCTTTTAGAAACTTCTTTTAAATCTACGCTATTGTTCATAATTGGTAAAGTTGCTTTTAATGCTTGTTCTTGTCTAAAATAAGCTCTTTTGCTTTGCATTCCTTTGCTTTGTAAAATACCTTCTATTTTATTTAACAAATATTCTAATTCTTTTATATCCGATGAAAATGTTGTAACATAAATATATAAAAAATATAAATCTTCATTATTAACCTGCATTTCTTTTCTTATGTATTTAGCATCATTATATGTAAATGCTGCAATTTCTATATCTTGCTTATTTTGATTTTTTTCTTTTAAATCCACTCCTACATTACCTATATAGTAAGTTAAATCTCTTATTGTTTTATACATATCTTGTTTTTCATAAAATATTGAAATATTAATATTTATATTTGTATCGATTAAATTTTTTAATATTAATTCAGTTTGCTCTCTATAATAGCTAGTTATTAAAAGAGTAGAATAATACAAACTATCTATTTCAATATATCTTGGATTTGTTAAATTAATATAAGAAGGACTTAAATAATCTTTTTCTTCGAATATTCCATGAATAAAATTTAAATCTTTTATATTTTTTTCTCTTTTTTCTTGTTTATTCCATATTCTTTTTATATAGTTTTTCCTCCTTTTCATTTAAGTATTATTAAAATATAATCTAAAATTTAAGAAAGAAAATAAAATATCTATAATTTGTTTTTTTTCTTTTATATCTTCAACAATATTTCCGCATCTAGATAGACAATCTTTTATTTTAAAATATTTATCATTTAAATCTTCTATAGCTATTTCATTTGAATTTTTATTTTCTTTATTTTCATATGATATTATTAAATAAAAATTTTTCGAAGATGACTTTTTATCATGATTTAAACTTTTTATATATTCTATATATTTTTTTGATATTTCTTGGATATTTTTATTTTCGAATTTAATTTTTTCTTGAATCAAAAATATGTGTTTATTTAAATCTTCTTTTTTACTTTGAATTAATATTTGGAAATTAAAATTACATGTTTTTAGAAATAATTTATAAGAATTTAATATTGCTTCTTTTTCTAACTCAGATTTTAGATTAAAATTTATTGGATATACTTTTAATATTTTTATAAAAATATTATCTTTTGTTTTAATTATTCCATTTGATAAAATTTCTTCAAATGGTAACCATTCTTGAACTGAATTTTTTTGTTTTATATTTTCCTCCTTTCTTTATACAATTTATTTTAAATTAATAAAAAATATAAGAAAAAAATTGTAGAATTAAATTTTATTTATAGTATTATGGTTTTATATTTTTGTCAAATATATTCGTCTTACTAAATTCGACAAAAAATACGTATAATAAAATAATTAATTATTCTATTATACGTATTTTTTATTTTACCATATCTAAATTTCCATTAATAACTATTGGAGAAAATCCTGAAATCTCATCGTATAACATTCCTTCTGGAATTTCGTTATATAAATAAATTTTTTTATTTTCCATAAATGCATCATATAACTCTAAAAAAGTTGCACCACCAATATAATTTTTTTTGCCGTTTTTTTCAAAATTTAATGTTAACACCGCATCTATATTTTTTACTTTTTCTTTACTTTTTATAAACATTTCTTTTTTAAATTTTGCATGTTCTTCTTTTCCTAATTTCCAACTTTCTTCTTCTGCTTTTGCATTATCATAAGAATTAGGT
>JAGHJM010000073.1 GCA_017886645.1 Clostridia bacterium | reverse complement strand
TTATTGTTGCTTTTCCTTTGTATTCTTTTGCTCCTGCTCTATAGCTTATTGTATATTTTACTTCTCCATCTTCATCTGTTAATACTGGTACTACTTTTGTTTCTACTATTGGTTGTCCAAATTCATCATATTCTCCTGTTTCATATTCTATTTCTTTTGTTGTGCTTGCCTCTGCTGTCTTTCCTATTTCTCCTCCAATTCCTGCTCTCTTTAATCTATAGTAGTATGTTACTTCTATTTCCGTTTTTGTCATTGTTCCTGTCTTTCCGTCTGGCTCTGTATTTATACATTCATAGTTTACATCTACATTTTCTGATGGGTTTGTTTCGTAACTTTCTCCTACTATTCCTGTTATTTCTTCATCTGCTACTCTTCCTCCATCTTTTGATGGTACTTGTAGTTCTGTTGCTTCTGCCATTTCTTCATCATAGATGTAATGATGTACTATTACTTTTGTTGGTATCTCTACTTTTACTTCATGTGTATCTTCTTTTTCTTCCTCTTTTACTACTATATTTTCTCCTAAGTTTTCTGAATTTGGTTGCAACAACTCTATTTTTCCATTTGCTGTGTTTTCTAGTACTCCACTTAATGTTTCTTCATCTGGATAGATGTATTTTAATACTAAATCTTTTCTTATATTTATTTGTCTTCCTTCTTCTATTTCGTCTCCATTATTATATGTTTCTATGTTTCCTATTTCTTCTACCCATGTAATTGTATTATTTAAACTATCATATGTGTATTCTCCTGGTATTTCTGATTCTAACTCGTCTATTCCATATGGTAATTTATCTACTATTGTTACTCTTCCTGTTCCTACAAAGTCTTTTATTGTTGCTGTGTAGTTTATTGTATAGCTTACTTTTTCTTCTGTCGTTACTATTTTTTCTTGTCCTTCTTTTACTATACTACTTTCTACTTTTGCTTCTGGTACTTCATATGTTGTTTCTTCTGTATTTGTTTCTTTTCCATCTACTGTTGCTATGTTTGTTATTATCTTTCCTTCTGTATCATAGTCTACTGCTACTTCGAAGCTTACTTCTGTACTTGCTCCTCCTACTAATTCTTCTACTTCCCATGTTATTTCATTTTGGTCATTTCTTACTCCACCATTGCTTATTGTTTTTAATACTGTTCCTTCTGGTACTGTATCTTTTATTACTATGTTATTTAGTGTAGTCTCTCCTAGATTTTCCATTCTTATTGTATATTTTATTCTATCTCCTGCTGTTACTGCTCCTTCTGTTATATTTTCATCTGTTCTTCTTATTATTTCTGCTGTTTTTTCATAGTTTACTACTGGTACAGTTGTTTCATTTGTTGCTTTTTCTGGATTATTTAGATTGTATATATCGTCATCTACATATGCTGTATTTTTTATTTCTTTACTTGTGTCTGTTGCCTCTACTATAAAAGTAATCATTGTTTTATTTCTTTTTGCTACTGTTACCTCTATTCCTTGTGATAAGTTCTCAGCAGTAATTTCAGCATGTCCTTGTCCATTTACTTTTACACTACCTTCTACAAATGTTGTTCCCTCTGGTACTTCATCTTTCACTATTACGTTTGTATCTAAATCTCCATCATTTATTACCGTTATTGTATATGTTATTTTTTCATTTCTAACTACATAAGGAAGATTATTTTCTGTTGTATATTCTTTATTTGTACTTATTATTGGTTCAACATATGTATGTGTTGTTTTATTTGTTAATACATCATTTACTGTTGCTTGATTTATTATTTGTGTACCATTATCTAAATCATTTACTGTTACTTTAAAAGTTACTAAAGTTATTCCAAATTCTGTTACTCCTACATTTATTCCTTGTGCTAAATCCACTTCTGTATATCCTAAATCTGCTTCATTTACTCTAATACTTCCTTCTACAAATGTTGTTCCTGCTGGGATTTCATCTTTTACAACTACCATTGCTGGTGCTGTTCCTTCAGAGTTATCTAATGTTATTGTATATGTTATTTCATCTCCCACTTTTACTTCACTTTCTGTTTCTGGTACTGCTGTTTTATTAAAGTGAACATCTGATTTATTTACTGTTACATCTGGTCCTTTTACTGGCTCTTCTGTTTCGTCTGGTTTATCTGCGTCTTTTGCTACCATTGCTGTATTCTCTATTGTCGCTACTAATGCTTCTCCTGTTAGCTCATTTACTGTTACATCAAAGCTTACTGTTGCCTTTCCTGATTCATCGTTGCTTATTCTTTTTGGTACATTTACTCTTATTCCATTTGCTAAACTTTCTGCTGTTTTACTTCCATCTACTATTCCATTTACTTTAATGCTTCCTTCTACAAATGTTGTGCCTTCTGGTATTTCGTCTTTAACTAACACATCTTGTCCTAAGTCTCCTGTGTTTTCTACTGTGATTGTATATGTTATTTTTTCTCCTTCTACTACATAGCTTAAGTTATGTTCTGTTGTTACTTCTTTCTTACTATTTATTATTGCTTCTACATATGTATTTTCTACTTCATTTGTTTCTTCTTCCACATTACTTAAATCATCAACGTCTACATCGATTGTTGCTTTGTTTGAAATTTTTGTGTTGTTATCAAGATCATTTACTATTACTTTAAACTCTACGTCCTTGCTTTCTCCTGCTTTTAGTTCTACTTCTATTCCATTATTTAAGTTTTCTTCTGTTAATTCTTCTCTTGCTTCTCCACCAACTTTTACACTATTGTTAATAAATGTTGTGCCAAGTGGTATTGTATCTTTTACCATAACTTTTGTTGGAGCTGTTCCTTGACTGTTATCTAAATGAATAGTATATGTTAATTCATCTTCTTTTGTTATTTCTCCTTCTGGAGATACATTCTTATTAAATTCGACATCAGATTTGTATTCTGTTACTTGTACAGTATTAGTATCTTCTAATTCGTTTTCAACATCTGGTTGTTTATCTATTCTTGCTGTATTGCTTATTACTTTATTGTATACATCTTCTGCTAATTCATTTACTGTCACATCAAAACTTAATGTAACTGTTCCATTGTCAGTATTCATTTCAGGTATGCTTAAGCGTATTCCATTTGATAAATCTTCTGCTGTTTTATTCTCATCTGCTACTCCATTTATTTTAATACTTCCATTAACAAATGTTGTTCCTTCTGGGATTTCGTCATATATAATAACATCTTGTCCTATACTTCCTGTATTTTTAATTGTCATTGTATATGTCAATCTTTCATCTTTTATAACATATGATAAATTGTTTTCAGTAGAAACTTGTTTATCTACTTCTATATGTGGTCCTACATAAGTATTAGTTATAGTATAGCCATCTATCTTTTTACTATAATATCTCAAATCTCCTGATGTTACTTCTACTTCATCAACTGTATAATTTATTTCATTTCCATTTTCATCATATTTTTCTTCATTAAATGTATATGTCCACTTATTTTCTTCTACTTTATTAGCTTCACTTAATACTATTGAATTAACTATTTCTTGTCCATTTTTTAATTGAACTTCTACTTGTGTTGGTTTATCATATTCATTATTTCCATGATCCCAAATTTTTTCTACTGTTATATTTCTTTTAAATTCTGTTGTAGTTTCTTTTTGTTGTTCGATTATATTGATTCTTTGACCTGTTGTATCTAAGTCAACATATCCACTTGCTCTATTTAGAATAATTTTATTTGAATAGTCTATATTTTTGTATATAACACTAATATTTTTAGTAATATCTATGCTATTCTCTCCATTTATATAAGTATCTATATCTCTTACGTTTTCTACCCATGTTATGGTCTTTTCAGCCTCGTTATATACACCCCCATCTAATTCAGATGTTGTTTCTATTTCATATGGCAAATAATCCACTATAGTTACAGTAGCATTACCTATGTATTCATTTATTTTTAGATGATATGTTAGTGTATAATCTACCGCTTCATCTTCTACAGTTATTTTGTCTGTTCCTTCTTTTGTAAATGTATTTTCTAATATCTCTGCATTTTTTCTTATATATCTAACTTTTATTACATTTTCTTCTTCATTTGCTGATATTGTTAAAGGTAAATTTTCTACTGTTGAAAGTTCATACGCATTTTTAGGTTCTTCTTCATATGTTTCTATTACATCTTCAAATGTAGCTGTATATTCCTTTGTTAAAGAATCATCAATTACATCATCATAATAGTATTCTACTCTATATTTTATATCTGTTCTTTTTTGATAGTAGAAATTAATTATATTATCTCCTACTCCAATTTCTATTGTTTGTTCTGATGGTTCTTGAACATAATATCCAGGTACATTAATAGCATTTTCTGTTATTACATTTTTAAATGTTTGATTTTCTACTATTTTACTATTTGCTATTTTATCTTGAGTTCCTTCTTCATAGTAATTAACTATATATGTTAAATCTGTTCTTTTTGTATAGTAAAAATTAATTACATTTTCTTCCTCATTTACTTGTATTGTTATACTTTGTGAATCTGGATTTACTTTGTTATACCCTTCTATATCCACAGGTGATTCTGTTATTACAGAATGATAAGTATTTCCACCAACTTCTTTGCTGTTTATTATTGGGGTTTCTGTTCCTTGCTCATAGTAGTTAACTGTATAATATAAGTCTTTTCTTATTACATAATATACCTTTATTACATTGTTTTCTTCATTTACTCCTACTGTTAGAGGTAAATTTTCTACAGTTTCTAATTGATATCCTTCTATTGTTTTGTTTGTATATTCTGTAATAACTGTACCAAATTTTATATTATCATAAGTTTCTGTTTTTTCTGAATCTATTTGATTGTCATAATAGTATTCTACTTTATACGATAAATCCTCTCTAGCTTTATAATATACTTTTATTATATTTTGACTAGGGTCTGTAGTTACTGTTAAAGGTAATCCTTCAACTTTATCAAATACATATCCTTCTTTTACTTTATCTGTATATTCTTCTATTACTCTTCCTTCAATATCTTCTGATATTTCTGTTAAGTTACCATCTATTTGATTGTCATAATAGTATTCTATTCTATATTCATATGTTGGTTTTAATCTATAATAATATGTTACAACAACTTCAGATTCTTCAATAATTCCACTAGCATTACTTGGTACTCTTACTAATTCATATTCTTCTGGTATATCATCTGCTACAGTTGTAGTATATAATTGACCTTTTTCATATGGATATGATATTGTTGGACTTAAACTTATATTAGTTCCTTCAATGAAGTGATTTACAGTTACTCTAACAGTTTGTTCTGTATAATAGTAAATTACTTCTTTATCATACTCTCCGTATGTTCCAGAAGGATCATCTCCAGCTATTAAGTATTCTCCATCTTCCATTGCAAGTGTATATCCTATTAAACCTGCTTTTGGACTTGTAGTGTATTCTGTACCAACAGTTCCTACTAATATATCATCTTCTGCTATTTTCGTATCAGTTCCTTGTAAATAGTGATGTACTATTATTTTAGATGTGTTATTACTAAATTCTGCAACAACATTTAAATCTTCTGTTACATTTTGAAATTTATCTAATGTTGCTATACCATTTTCATCTGTTGTAAAAGGTATTCTTTCTCCATTTACTTTTACAGCCAATATTTCATATCCATTATCTGGAGTTACTACAATATCTTTTGTACTATTTCCTCCATGAGCTACTGTTTCTATTACTCCTTCATCTTGACCAGTAATTTTTCCTCCAACACCATTTACAGTAGTTGTAATATCATATGTTTCTCTGTCAATTTGTATTTCTAATCCTTCAACCTCTGAAATTTCTGATCTACTTTCAGCTTCATCAACTCTTATATATACATCTACCCTATTATTATCAATTGTATCAAATCCACAAATTACGTAGCTATTTCCAGTAAATCCTGCAAAAGCATAGCATCCTTCGTTAGCACTATATCCGAACTCATTTGCCCATACTACTCTACCTCTACTGTCTAATTTTAGTGCTATTCCTCTCCAAGTAGATGCATTATCCCCAATAGGCTCTGTTTTTATTGATATACCACTTGATGTTTTACTTCCGTCTACAGTAATGGCTCCACCTTCAGAGTCTCCACCAATTAGTAGTTCTCCATCTGGTGTATATTCTGCAGCATAAATATGATCTCTGTTTACTCCTCCTACAGCAACTGCCCATACTACTTTACCTGCACTATTAAATTTGACAGCATATACATCTCTATTTCCCGTGCTTGTTACAGTTATACTTTCACCAGACTCAGTTTGGCTTCCATTAAAAGTTATAGTTCCTTCTATTTGTCCTACATAATATATTCCACCATCTATTCCTGCAAATGCTCTATGTACATTGTTACCACTTTGATCAGATATGTAGCCATTTGTTGTTCCAACAGGTACTATTTGTGTAACTTTCATAGTACTTGAATCCATTACAAAATAGCAATCAGTAAATGTACCACTTTCATCATTTCCATCTGCCATCATATCTCCAGAAATTGTTTGTGATTCCATATGTGCACTTACAACATAGTTTCCATTTACATCAACTGTTACATATGTTACTGTATCTGATCCCGGTTCTCTCCATGCACCTGCTCCACCAACACCAGCAATGTTTTCTACTTTGCCTTGTGCATTTACTTTCATAACAAATATATCTACTGTATCTGTTTGGAAAAATCCTCCATCATATCCACGTGTAGAAGTTATTGATAAGCTTTGTCCACTACTTGTAACACTAGAGTCTATAGTTTTTGTTCCACTATATTCTCCAACTATTACATAGCCACCATCTGGAGTTTTCGCAAACTTCTCCATCCCACTTGTTAAGTCTATTGTCTCTATTATATCTAAATTATCATTGTATTTTACTATTCTTGATGCTTCTAATACTACAAATGTTCCATCTACTTCTATTATTTGATAAACCGCATTTGATGAAATATTTTTTAATACAACATTTTCTTCATTTATAAGAGAAAGTTGACCTCTATGATAATATAAACCTGTTCCATCTTCTCTACCCGCAACATAATAATTGTTTGGTACAGCATCTCCTGTTCCACTTAGTTGTAAGGGATCTCTAAATTCTGTTTCAACAGTAGCACCTCTAGTTTCACCAATACCTACATAATATGTTCTGTCTGCTTCATTTTCTTCTAGATGATATCCATATGGAACACCTACAACAATAATTTTGTAAATACCATCTCTTAAAGGTTCTTCTATTATACCTTGATTCGTAGTAGTAAATACTCTATATGGTACTCCATTAATTATTTCTTCAGTTCCTAGAATATTTCCGAATTCATCTTTTGGATCTGTTTCTACTTCTTCATCATTTATAATTTCTAATTCCTTAATTGCTAATCTTGTACCTGGCAATAAATCTGCTGTTACACTGTCTATTGTAGTTATATCAAATACCTTTCTAGCATCTAGTGCTATACTTACAGTATTATTATTTATAGTATATTCTTCTCTTATCTCTCCTGATATTACATTTAAAGTTAATTCTCCTGAAGCTTCTCTTGTTACTACAAATCTAATATCATTTGCACTTAAAGTATATCCTATTGTAGGTGATACTTGTTTTAATAAGTATTCAGCTGTTTCATTTTTCCCGTCAACATAAGCATATAAGTCATTTATTGTGATTATTCCTCTTTCATTTGTTGTATAATATTCTCCCTGTTCTTTTCCTCCACCCGTTATTTGATATTCTGCATCTTCTAGAGGAATAATTGTACCTTCTTCATATAATGTTACATTTAAAGTATATGTTGGTATTGTTTCATTTGTTATTGTAGTAGATAAAATAGGTTTTATACTTCCTGCCTCTTCTCGAATTGATAAACTTCCATTACTTACAATTTCAAATCCATTTGTTCCTCTTGTTATAGTAAATGTAATAGCACTGTTACCTTCTATATAATATCCTTTTGAATATGTTTGTGTTAAAGTATATTCAATTTCTGGATATAGTCCTTCAAATACTAATTTTCCAGTTTCGTCAGTTACATCTTCTAATGTTTCTCCATTGCCTTCCAATGTAAATGTAGATGTTATTGGCAAACTATTATTATTTATGTTATTAATTTCTAAGTCATATTTAACTTCATTATATAATGTAGCTTCTACTAATTTAGTATCTTGGTTTATTATAGGTTCTTCTGCAAATTCCCCATTTATCTGTAGTTTAATTTCTCCATTTTCTTCATATGCCCTAAATTCTATAGTACTATTATCAATAATATATTCATCAGGAACTCCTACTTCCTCTATTACATAATCTTTTTCTAATAATAAATCACTAAGTCTTACTTTTCCTTCTGTATCTGTAGTTAACAAAGTAGTAGTTTGTCTATTACCCTTTTCTATTACTCTAAATGTTACCCCTTCTATAGGTGAATTATCTTTTTTACTATATTTAGTTAGTTCAAAATCAAATCTTTTTGCTACAATAAATCCTAATTTATCTGTTTCTACTATTTTTCTTGTTGTTTCTGTACCATTATTTTCTGAATAATATACTGTATGTGCAGAATATGCTATTTCATTATATGCAATATTATCTGGTATTTTTATTTTATATGATATTTTAACAACTTCATTCGGTTCTATTTCTTCTCTATTAAATACAATTAAGAAATTCCTTACTTGACTATAATCATCTACAGTTGTAGTCCAGCCATTGCTTGCATCTGTTGTACTATCATTAACTTCTTCATTTACAGAATAATATACTGTAGCATATCTTGCAAGTTCATCTGGTAATATTATTCCATCACTAGTAAGCTCTGCTGTATATGTAGAGCCTAAGTCTTCTCCTGTAAGTTGATATTTATTTCCTGTAAAAGGTATTTTTCCTAATACTTTTATATCTGTTATATTATTTGCATGATTGTTTTTAAGTTCTATGTCAATAGTTGCTGTTCTATTTGCATTTTCTACCATTGCTACTAAAGGAGCATATATAGTTCCACCATCTTCTGAAGCATCTGATGTAGATTGATTTGTTAATAAAGTTTCTGGTGATACTATATTAATTTTATCTGTCTTTTTATTTATTATTTCTGTTCTATTTGCATTGTTATTTATATCATAAATATCTTCTGATTGTTCTTTTTCATAATATGTAGTCTCTTCATCGTTATACGCATATAATTCTATTTCTGATTCTTTAGATTCTGCATTAGGATTTGTAGCTACTGTACAATCTAATAATAAGCTATAATCAGATAATCCATCTCCTTGCATTTCTACTTTTATAAAAACATTTCCATTTTCAGTATATGTATAATATTTTTCTATATTAGTATTTCCTACGCCATCTGTTGTTATTCCATTTATCTCTACACTTATAACATCTGAAGGGAATTTTATTAAATATTCTTCATTAGTCCATCTACTTGTATTATATTGAGTTATGTTAGGATCAATCTCTATTTGAAGATTATTACTTCCTTGAGTATTAATTTCTTCTTCTGCTACTTGAAAATTAACTACAGAAATTTCTTCTTCAAAATTTGCTCTTGATGATTTTTGATATGTATTTAATTCTCCATTAATACTCATTTGCCCATTAAAACTAGTTTCAATATATTTTAAGTCTTCCACATCTTCTTTACTAAAGTCTTGTTTTATTTCATCTATGTTAAATGCTTTTATATTATATATAATTACAAAACTATTTTCGCTTACACTACTTGTTTCGATTCTAATATATTTTACATCATTCTCATAATAATATGGATTTAAAGTATCATAATTGGCCCAGTCATCTTTTGTAAATCTATGTAATAAAGTATCTGTTTCATCATCATAAACATCTATCCATCCATCTTCACCTAAAGCAGCTATAGGATTTGAAAACGCAATACCTTTATTAACAATATATCCATTTCCTAAAATTTCTTCTCCTGTAGATTTTATTAGCTTATCTTCTTCTGTATTATCTGTTAATATTACAGCTTCTGCTGTTTCTTCTTGTTTTGTTACTATGTTCCATTTTGTATAATAAGTTGCCTGTATGTTACTATTGCTTGTATTATTGTATCTATACCCTAATAAAATATTGTTTTTTGAAACTACCTGTCTTTCTTCTGGGTATATAACTTTTCTTCCAACAGATACATCAAAACCAGTAACTGCATTATCGATATTAGAGTATGTAACATTTATAGTTCCATTTCCTTCATTACTCTTTTCACCATTAAAACCTTCATAGTATCCAGTTACAGGAATATCAATGTTTATGTATTCATCATCATCTGTTAAATAAGCATCTAATGGATATGTTACTTTTACTTTATATTCATTATATCTATAATTTATTTCATTTTGAGCATATGTACCACTATAGGCTGCTTCTTCCACTACATTATCAGCTAATGTTGCTTCTCTTGATGCTGTGAATTTTCTTGTTTCTTGGTCATAAGTATATGTAACATTTTCCCCTTCAACAGTTACTGCTGTTGGTGCTAATTCATTTATTAGTGGGATTATTCCTTCAATATATGATTTTTTTATTAATACTTCATTTGCTGTTTCTTGTGTTGCTATATCAAATTCTATAGTCATTTCATTGTTTTCAGCATCTATATAATCATCTATTCTGTATTTTTGTATAGTATTATCATTTCCGTATACTTCATCTGGTATTTCAAAATTTATATTTCCATACCATTCTACTGTTAAAGGAATTTCTTTTGAAATTGCTGTTGTAGCTCCTGATGAATCTACATAATCAGCTGTAAACACTATTGTATTAACTTTACTATAATTAGAAATATCATTTCCTATTGCCTCTGTCTTAGATGTAGTAAATTCATAATTACCACTTTTTACATAACCCTCAAAAGTTTTACTAATATTTCCTGTTAATTCATTCATTAGTATTTCTTCTGTATTTATAGACACATAGTTTTCGCTAATTACAGAATCTTTTATTAAATTTGTTTCAAGATAAAAGTTTTGAGAATTAATACTAACTTTTGCATTTCTTAGAGTACCTTCTGCCAATTGCAAGTCAAAATACAAAGTGTCATTGTATCCTACCCTATTATTTGTTCCGTCAACTTTCTTGCTTCCATCCAAAAAGTAAGCCATAAATTTTACTTTATCGCTTTGGGTTTCATAATCTGCATCAGTTATTTCTTTGTATTGTTGTTGCCTTTGATTTGCATTTAATATACTTCTATTTCTTTGGGTTATAATAAGCGCCATGCTAGCTAATATTATTACCAAAATTGATATTATGAAAAAAGTAAGTTTATTAAATATTTTTTTCCCCTTCATGTTTTGTATTTTTTCCTTTCTTCTTTAATAATACTATAATAACTTTACTATAGCATCTGTATATTATCTTGTAAATATTGGTATTTCTTAGATTAGTTATTTCCTTCTACGGAAACTCATTTGACTGATTTTTTTAAATTTCTGTTACATTTTATTTACATTCCCATCATTTTTTTACATTTTTTAACACATTACATAGGGATATAAGCTTTTTCGGCTTTTAATTTTTTTACTCTTCTATATACTATTATAGTTCTGATATAGTCTTTAAGTAAATGTTTTTACTCTTAGTACATTTTTCCAACTTTCTTTTTATTAGAGATAAGCTATTTACACAGTCTTGTAAATTTTTTACAATATTCAATAAAATTCCTAATTTGGAAATTAAATACTAATATTAGAAAGTTCTTAGGGACTGTAAGTAAATTTAAATTTTTCTGGCAAAAAAATAAAGTATTTTCTTTTATGAAAGTACTTTATTTATATGTATACCTTTATTATTGAGTATATCTCCTATTAATTTTAACAACTATAACTGTCATATCATCTTTTTGTTTTCCATAATCATTATCAATAGCTTCACTAAGGATAATATCAGATATTTTCTGTGCATCATCTGTTTGCATATCTTCTAATAAATATTTTACCCAAACCTCTTTATTTATATATTCTGTATTTGACTCTACTATTCCATCACTACACATTACTATAATATCATCATCTTGTAGGTCGCAGTCATAAACTTCTAAATCAACATTCTCTAATGCTCCTGCTGGAAGTGTATTTGATTTTAGTATTTTAACTTCATTACCTCTTTTTAAATATGTTGGTGAAGCACCATTTTTTATAAATTCCATTGTTCCATTAAATAAGTCTAATATTTCTACATCTAATGTAGCGTACATATCATCTTTAAAGTTTGCTTCTAATGTTGAATTTATTAATTTTATAGATGTTTCTTTATCAAACCCAGAACTTAAAAGCCTTTCTAACATCTTTATAGCAATTTTACTACTTTTCATAGCATCTGGTCCAGAACCCATACCATCACTAATTGCAATTAAATATTTACCATCTTCTAATTTTGTTTCTAAGTTAGTGTCTCCAGAAACAATAGATCCTGTTTTGGTCGCTTTTGAAATTCCTATTTGTATTTTATATTTGTCTTGTGATATATAAGTATATTTACATTTATCTTTATTTTCTCTTAGTCCACATTGCTGATGTTGTATAACAAATTTATCTTTTAATATTCTTTCTACTATATTCTTAATTCTCTTTATATTACATTTTTTGCCTTCTATATCATCACATACATTATCATACACATCAACTATATATCTGCCTGTTTTTAGGTGTTTTATGCTTAAATTAGATATATTTATTTCTTTTTCTTTTGCTATTCTTGTTATTTCAGCTTTTTCATCTTCAAATTCTTCTTTTTTTTCAGTTTCTATTTCATTTGCTAAATTCGCAATTGCTTGTGATACACCCTCTAGTTGGCTAGATATATTTTTATTGTTTTCTTCTATTTTCTTCTGCCAAATAAAATTCACTCTGCTTATTCTATATGCAGAATTAATAGTTCTTACCATTTCCAAAACATCATCTTGTACAGCTTTATTTTTTTCTTTAAATCCTACTATATAATTGTTATGACTTTCAAAAATTTCAACTAATTTGTTTTCATTTATAACATCATTATTTAAAAGTTCTTCAAATATTTCGTCTACAATTCCGTTTTGGTTATTATATATATCTTCATACAACATATTTTCTTCTAAGTCTATTAGTTTATTTTTTAATTCTTCTTCAAATATCTTCTCATTTGATAATTCTTTTTCTTTTAGTTCTTCCTCACCCAACTCGTTAGATGCATTTTGATAACTTTTTGCTAAATCATATATTGTATTAGACATATTATTTAATTTTAATACTGTATCTTTTCCTTCTTCTAAGCTTCTTCCTACGGTTTCTGGTAATAGTTTTGTTCTACCATATAAATCTTCAATATTTATCTTAAATTTCTTTGGAACAGCAAGTAGACCTAATGCAGCAATTAATACTTCTTGAATCATTATAGTAGGTACAGAATTTCCATTTGCCACATATGTAAGAATAACATTTCCTACAATAAATCCAACAACTACTCCTATTCTTCCAAACTTATTTAGTATTCCTGCAACTAAACCAGATATAGCATATGCAGCTATCATTATTGGTTCAGATTCGCTTACAATTCCTAAGACAACTCCTATTGTAATTCCACCTGTTGCCCCTACTAACATTCCATTTTTCCAACCAAGTATTAATACTATTAAAATACTTAAAATATTTTTTATGCTATAACCAAATATCGTAAAATTCCCAAATGCACATACAGCTATAGATAATAATAAGCTTGTCCCTATTACTTCTTCTATTGTATATGCTTTCTTTTTTCCAAATTCTTTTAGCATATTAATTGAGTTTGCAAATATTTTGTAAAATGTAAATGTAAGAATAGCAAGCATAATTGCAATTAATAAATCATATAAGTAAAAACTTCTAAAAAACATTGGTACTATTTGCACAATTAATACACTTATAAACAAGTGCATACCTAGTCTTTTTTCTTCGTTTGTATCATATATTACATTATGTTTGATAAATAAGCTACTCGCAAAAAATACTATAGATGTTAGTATATATGTAAGAAGTACACTTGGTCCAAATCCAATAAATGTTCCTATTAACGTAAGAATATATACTATTCCTATTGGATTACCATTGCTAAGCATTGCCGCAATAAATGCAAGTGCAAATGGACTTAATCCAAGCATTATGTTATTAGAAGAAAAACTTACCATTGATATCATAAAAGCTATAATGTAAAGAGGTATATTATTTATTGAAAATATATTAGTAAATATTAGTTTTATTTTATCTTTTTTATCATATAATATATCATTAAAATCTTGCGTGCTATTAATGTCCTTTTCTAAATTTTGAAACATATTAATCACCCCTACTTTTTCAAATATTGTATTTCGCTTGTAATTTTAATATATCTTTAGTGTAATTTCTGTCGATTTTGCCACATATTTTAAAAAAGTTTTTTACAATTATTGTGGTTTTTCTATGTTATTTTTTCGAATCGAACATTTTATTTTTCTAATTTTATAACATATTGACCCAAAATACAACATCTGGGCGAAAAAAGGACGTAAAAAAATAATTGCCTTTAACTTTTCACTTGATGAAAAAAAATAGTCCATGCTTTCGCATGAACTATTTTTCTATTTTAAGTTATTTTTTATCAATAACTTTTTTCTTTATTAGGATAATTCCGACTACTAATATAGCTGCTGCTGCAATTGCTATTATGATATATACATACATTGTATCACCAAATGGTGGTAATATCATTACTCTTTCTGCCTTAGCTGCATCTAGTTCTGTTGGAATTACTGTTGGGTCTTGGTTACCTACTACTGAGTATGCCATTCTTCTACCTACTGTGTTAGAAGTTTTTACAATCTCTGCTATGTTATCATATGTTAAGTCATCTGTTCCATTTTCTGAAGTTATTACTTGTGATAATACTAATTTTTGAGATGTACTTTCTCCTGGTTTTAAATCTAAGCTTAATTTTACTGTATCTACTATTTGGTTAAATTGATCTACTCTTGTTCCATCTCCGGCTTGTGCTCTAATTACTTCTTTAACATTATCATCAACTAAATTTTCATCTATTAATTCTTGTGTTGAAATAACTTCCCAAATTGGATCTGTTGGATTGTCTATTTCATTGTTTTCATCTTGTCTATATTGTAGGTTTGTACTTACATAGTCTACAACTTGATCTGCTCTTGTTGTTACTATTTCATCTGTACTTCCTGCATTTCCTCTATAGTAGAAGTCTTTTGTTACATAATCTGTCTCACCAACGTTTGTTACTTTAACTTCATATTCTATTCTTATTGTAGAACCATGCATTAATTCTTCGTCCATTGACAATTGAATTAATCCATTATAACCATTTCCATCTACGAATGTAATAAACCTATCTGTAATAAGATCTTTTCTATATACATAGTTTACATAGTCTTGTCTATGTTCATAAGGTTCTTCATATCCCATGTCTCCATATCTGTCTCTGTTATTATAGAATTCTTCTTTAGCATCTTGATATGGGTTAGATATATTGCCTTCGTTATAGTATGTTTCGTAAATCTTATTATCTTGTTCTGTTTTCTTACTTGTTGTGTTATATTCTTCGCCTTGTACCCAAATTAAGTTTGGTCCTGTTGTTATATTATCGAATAGAATTTGTCCATTTGCTAATTCTAAGTAAACATGTGTTACTTTCTTGCTTAACTCTAGTTGTGATTTTGGTCTTTCTACTAAACCTAAGTCCACATTGTTTATTGAGTAATCTGTATTAATATGGTTTCCATTTAAGTATGATTCCTGGTCATTACTATAATTTGCATCGCCACTACCTGCATTTGAGTTTTGTCTGTTATATTCAACCTCTGCAACTATTGCACCAGTTTCTGCAATCATTACTGTTTCTGGATTTGATTCAGTATGTCTTGATAAAGTATATGCTAATTCATTTGTAACTTCTTCATCACTGTAGTCTATTAAATCTTGTCTACCATTAAAGTCTGATACTCCACCATTACTACTTTCCGAATCGTTACCATTCCAAATATCTTTTGCATCTGATACGTTATTTGCATTTGCATCTGCTTTAGCTATGTTGTAACCATATTGTGCAGTTTCATTTTGATTTTCTACATCTGTATATCCAACATATTTACCTTCGTAGTTTTTATCTGCATAATCATCAGTATGTCCTGATTGATCTATTCCTACTTGGTAAGTAGTTGATTTAAAGTCTTGACCATTATATGTTGCATTATTGTCTCCACCGTATGTAAATCTTACTATATAGTCACCTGGTATAAATCCAGTAAATTCGTAATGTCCATCTCCAGTTGTTTGTTCTGTAGCATCTGTCCAGCCACCTTCATATATTTGTACTGGTCCATCTTTTAGTATTACATTTCCGCTACCATCAGTTACAGGATTATCATGTTCGTCTACTTCAATTTCGTAAAGTTCTACTTTAATGTTTTCTATTCCATGTTCGTCATCGTCTCTAATACCATCACCTATAACTGCTCCGTCATCTCCAGATTCTGTGTTTCTTTCATCTTCCCAAACAATACCATTTATTTTTCTTACCGCTTCGTCATCTACATATATATGTAGGTCTTTTGCTCTATCTGTATCGTCTTCAAAGTTGCTTTCATATTTTTCTACTTCTAAATCCTCTGCTACTAAGTTACCTGGCTTAGAGTCAAAGTCTATTAATCCTGCTGAATCTCCTGAACCTACTGTTCCATAGTTTGGTAATACTGTATTATCTTTATAATATGTTCTAAATCCATTTATTTCTGCTATATTTTTCTTATCTTCTATAGTTTCATCAATTGAACCATTAATAATTACTTTTCCATCTGATCCAGTATTTATCTTAAATGTTAAGTATGCATATACTGTTTCTCCTGCCGCTAATTTCTTACCGTCTAGACCATTAATGTATACTTCTTGGTAATTATTATCATATCCTGTATTTCCATCTGTTATTGTTCTTGATGTAATATCACTTTCTGTTCCTGGATATATTGTGCTATATGATGATTGAGCATCTTTTGCGTTTCCTACATCCTGCCATGTTGCCCCATTTTCTATATTATCCATCATGTTAAAGTAATCTTCATAAAGAATGTCATTATCATCATATGTTACCCAAGATAAGTCTTCTTGGTATGTGTAATCTTCATCATAGTAATCTACTATTTCTGTAATTTCTCCTAGTATACTCTGTGATTGATTTCTTATCGAAATCTTATATGTAATGTATACCTCTAATGGTGCTTCTGGATTTGTATCCACATACTCATAGTCTGACCTATATATTGCTCTATTATGTGATGTTTCATAATAATTTGCATAATCTGCCATTCTTATATGTATATCCCAACGATCTCTTACTTCTTGTTGAACTAATGCTTGAACAGCTGCTTTAAATCCTTCTTCATCAAATACATCTCCATTTGTATATTGTTCTTTTAATGCACTTATTTCTGCTGCTGTTATAACACCATGTCCATAGCTATCGTAGTCATATACTTCTGTTTTTCCATTTATTTTAATTGCTGCTTTATATATATCTTTTTGTAATGCTAAATCTGCTTCTTGTCTTCTCCATAAACCTTGGTTTATATATAATTGTCCTAGATAAACATTTTTATATTCAATTGCTTTATATTGTTGTGTTGGAATCTTCCAAGCATCTGGATCTGACTCTGTAGTTTCTATTCTATTTCCACTTGTATCAAATTTTATATATTGATATTCTCCTGTACCATTTGCAACCATTGTATGGTTCGCATATGTTGATGCATTTTCATCAAATGTTCCATTAGAATAACTATTAATAGGATATTTATTTCCACTTTCAACATATGTTGTAAATTGGTTATATACTGGATATAGGTCGTAACTTGAATCATCATTTACATTATTTAATGTATATGAATACATCTTACAATCTTCAATAAATTGTAGCATTCTCCAAGTTCTATCTGTGTCTCCACCTATTTCATTTACTATATCTGCATATATATAATTTTGCATATCCGTTGGATATTTGTGATTTTGGTCAATATATTCTTTTATTTTTTTACTAATTAATCCTTCTTCTATAGTTTCTCCTGTATTAGGTGTAATTACATTATTTTCGTCTACTTGCATCATTCTATCTACTATCTGTCCATCTTCTATAGTTAAGAAACTATCTATTAGCCTTTCACCTGTTTGTACATATGTTCCATCTGTTTGTAATTCAAATCCAAGTAATTCATAGGTTGTGAATACTTCATTATATTGGTCTCCCTCATTAAATGGATCTGTTGTTATATAATTTTCTGGTGAAGATCTTATTTCCGCAAATCTATCTGTATATGCATTTCTTTCAGATGCCTTTTCAAGGCCTTTCGATGTCACTCTCCATCGCTCTTTTAAATCTTCTGCATTTGCTGGCGAATCGTATGCACCATCATCAACCATTTGTGCAACTGATTCGTACGAAAAACCGTTACCTGTTAAATATTCTGTCGGCATATAGGTTTGCCCATTATATGTAAATTTAACAATATACTTTCGGTTTCTAGTTACTCCTCTAAATTCATAATATCCGTATTCGTCTGTTATAGTTGGATTTATTCTTCTCTTATAATCATTATCATATGCATCTTGATCTCCTCCAAAGAATTGATCTACTATTTCTTGTTCTGTTAAATCTGGAAATTCATCTTCTAGAGATTTTAATTCAGCTAATTTTGGTTCTCCATTTGTATCTAATGCTATTTCCCCATTTTCGTCTGCTTCATATAATGTTACTTCTATGTTTGGTAATCTATGGTCTGTATCATCCATGCTTCCATTTGCAATTTCTTCTTTTCCTTGTGGATGGTCTTCAAATACAAATCCTCCGGACTTTCATAGTAGTTGCTCCTACTGTACTAAATGGAAATTCATATTCCTCTGTTATTATCTCTCTATAGTAATCAACATATACTAAGTTTTGACGTGGTGTTGTTGTCATTCGAAGTTCATATTGACAACCCCAGTGATCGTACCAACAACAACATCCTCCATCATCACAACTTCCACAGCAATGTTCATGTGGATTATATTTATGATTATGTGGTCCTTCCTCTAATATATATGAAACACCATCTCTTATACAAGCAAAGAATTTAATAGATAAATAGCTATATTGTACATGTAATTTCATATTTGCTGGTAACTCTTCTTCACATTTAACTTCTACATAAAACTCTTCATTTGGTACTGGGTAATTTCTCCATTGATTATATGAGAAGAAGTCTACCATATTAGGGTTAAGTTGCCCTGTTGTTGGTGATTTATAACTCCAAGGTTTAAATGCATCATATGTTGACCCCGTTCCTTTACCATTTCTAGGTGCATTTGGACCTCCTTGAATTGGTGCATATATACTTTCAAAATCTGGTCTTATAATAGCTGATATTTCCATTCTCTGTTCTTGTCCATTTTCATCTTCATATAATAAATACATTTCTGTTATACCACTCATTGCATACTGTGAAACTGGATAGTTTCCTGATGGAGTTAAATCATTATATATTGTAGAATTCCAACCATACACATAGTTAAGTTTAAATGGTCCTATTTTGTGTAATTGAGTATCATAATCTGTATCTATTTTTATATTGTCTTGCATTCTTTCTAATTCTTCTTCTGTAGGTTCAATTCTCATCTCTCCAGCCACTTTATCATATGTCTTATTTGGATCATCCTTGTCTGGATATCTATCATCCTTCCACGTATCTGCCATAATTCCTTCTGTCATTGTCTGATATACTTCTGCTTGTTTAAGTATAGATTCACCTTCTGTAACATATGTTTGTATTATAGTTCTGTCATATGGAAATCCCACTTGACTAAGGGCTGACTTCCATACAGCATATTGCTTACCACCTGACCAAGCATCAGGGTCCATTATAGCCATGCCTTGTCCAGCTATTTTGGCTGGGTAGAATGATACTATATATGCAATGTCATATGTATTTCCTACATCATTTCCATATATTTCTGTACTTTCATGTGTAATATGATTATTTTGACAATAATAGTAAGGATTACTAAATATTTTTTGTCCAGCATAACTGCCCCATGTAATTGTTGTTCCAGATGGCCATGATGCACAATATCCACAATCTCTCTCACAAATATATCCATCCCATGCTTCTATATCTTCTTTCCATAATCCTGAAATCTTGATTGTATGTCCTGGTTGTACACAATATATTTCTAATTCTTTTCCTTCTGTAGAAATCGGTCTCCATACACCTTGTCCCATTGAAGGTTCTTGTTCAACTAATATGGTTCCTGTATCGTCCAAGCTTTTATCTTCTACATTATCTCCTACTATACCTGATACAGTTGAATCGTCTTCTGTGTTTCCATCTTCCGGTAAAGCATATGTTCCTTCTTGATTTACAGTTGCAGTCATAATTAATTGATTAGATATTATAATACTCATTAATACTGCCGTTATCATTGCAATTATTAATATAATGACATATTTAAATGTTTTCACTATAGTTTTCACCTTTTTTCCTCCTTTCTTCCTATTTTTTATTTAAAACTTTCTTTTTAATAATAATTATTCCTGTTACGATAATTCCTAAAGCTATAACAATTATTATTGAATATCCTATTATTTTACCAGTTACTACTGATAATACAATGCTTGCTTGTCCAAAGTCATCTTCTGACTCTAACTTATTTGCTTGTTCTGAATCTATGTCTGGTATTCCTGCCTCGTTTGTTGCTTCATATATTTCTGCCGTATTTTGCATTATACTTCCTAAACTTTCTTTTGTTAATGTTTTACTTAGTACTAATGTTACTTCTTTACTTTCTCCTGGATTTATTTTTGTATCTGCTAAACTTGCATTATATATACTTCCTCCATCATTTGACATATACCAATCTGGGTTTAATTCTGTACTGAAGCTTACATCATCTGGTAAGTAGTCTACTATTCTATTTACATATCCTGGTATTGCCCCTTCGTTTGTTACAACAATTTTATATTCTACTACTATGTTACTTTTATCTGCATTTTGTCTTAAAATTTCCACTTTAGTGAATGTTTCATTATCATATGTTGTCTGACTTGTACCTATTGTTGGTGTGGTTAAAGATATTTTTGTTATATATTTATCCAATTTTAGGTCAAATTTTTCCTCTCCATATAAACCAACATCTATATTTCTAACATTTTTATCTGTTATTGTAACTGTATTTGACATACCAACTTTTGTTCTCATTCCATCTAATACAACATCCATACTAACAGCATCTGAATTTTGTGCTTCTGAAACCCCATCTTTTTGATATGTTGTTATCGTATATCTTGAACTATCATATACAAACATTACTAAATAGTCATTTGGATCTAAACCACTGAATTCATATTTACCATCATTGTTAGTTGTAACTATTTTACTCTCTCCTGTATCAGAATCTGTGACAACTTGATTATTCTCTTTATATAATAACATTACTCTAACATTTGATAATGTTGCTTCATCACTTTGTCTCTCACCATCTTTATTAGCATCTATCCACACTATACCTGATACTTTATATCCGTTTTCTTCCATTTCAATTTCTTCTTCTGTATAAGGATTATACTCTAAATAGTGTGTTATCTCATTTGATGTTATTGGATCTATCGAATCTGCCCACACTGTTGCTTTATTTGTTATTGCTTTTCCATCATCTTCGTCTGATTCTAGTATTCCATTAACTACTATATGTATCTCTATTGTTTCGGTTTTTCCTACTTCGGGAACTGTTATCCTTACTTTTCCATCTACATATTCTACTTTATGTGTAGCATCTATTCTTTCGCCTGTTTCTTGATTTACTCTTTCAACTACTACTGAATCATAACGTATTTCTGATGCTAGTTCATCTTCTAGTACCAAATTTTTAATATTCGCTGTTCCATTTCCTGTTATTATAAATTTATACCAAAAGTTTTCATTTTCTTTTACATATGGGTTTGATAATTCTTCTTGTACTATAGTTAGACCACTATGTCCTGTATAAATTAATCTTTCATTTGAAAATAGAGTAAATCCTATATCGCTATCTAAACTTACTTTAGTTGAATAACTTTTTGAAGTTACATCTCCTAAGTTAAAATTAGTATATACATTGAATTTTGCTCCAGAAGCGATATTTCCTAAGTTAACCACTACCTTATCATTTTGTATGTCAATTCCATCCCTATTTTGTCCATTTTGACTTTCTATATATACATCATTGACTGTTGAACCACTTGGTATTGGTATTGTTAAAACGGCATTATTCATATTTTCACTAGATTTATTATAGAAATCTGTTTTAAATTCTATTCTTTCACCTTTAACATACGTATTATCTTCAAATGTGTTCGTTGTATTTGTAAATTCAAATGGTCCTATTTCTTCTATTGTGTAATTATATTCATTAGACTTCATTTCTCCACTAATATTATCTGCTACTACTCCTAGCACCATATTTATTGTTTCATCTGGTTTTTCTACCCATTCATCTAAACTTCCTGAATCCATAACTACTTGTACTTCAAATGAGTCAGTTATTGTTTCTCCAGATGCTATATTTCCTAATTCAATAGTCCTTGTTTCTTCATCTGGTGATGTCGTATAATTATTATTTCCTTCATCATATTCTGCCAAGTCAGTGTTTCTTGGTATATTAATATTTACTTTTACGTTTTGTGCATCTATTTTACCAATATTTTTTACTTCTACATAAAATCTTATGTACTGTCCATTGAATACTCTTGAGTCATTTTCTATACTTGAAGTTAAATTAACCTCTAATTCTGGTCCTGTACCAGTAACTAATTTTATTATTGGAGATGATTTTTCTTCTGGCATACTTGCTTCTTCTGCTTCATTTGTATAATATATTTTATACATTGCAGCTGATGAAATATTATATCCTATACTCTCTGGTATATTTATTTCGTAATTAAACTCAACTGTTCCTGCTTGTTCTATACTTCCATTTAATACTATTAAATAAGATTTTACATTTGATAAATCTGCTGGTGAAGTTGTCCATCCATTTGCTGTATTGTTTACATCTCTAGTTGCTTCTGCATTTTCTGAATAATATACTGTAACTTGTGATTCATCTATTCCTAATACTGTTATTCCTTTTGTTACGTTAAGTGTTGTATTGCTTCCTAAATCATCACTAGAATCTATTTTCTTATTCCCTTGTACTGGAAATCTTCCTAATACTGATATTCCACTTATTGGATTTTCATAATTATTTGTAATATTTCCTCTTATTGTAGCAGTTCTTGCATCTGCAAATGGTACTAGCTCTATTTCTCTTTCTTCTTCTGTAATTGCTATTACCTCTGATGAGCCCTCTGCATAGTTACTAATTCCTGCTGTTGCTAATACTCCTGTTGGAACTATAAAGTTTACATCTGCGCTTTCTTTTCCCATTACTTGTGTATTTACTGCACTCCTTGCCATTACAGCATTGGCATTAGTTTCATTATCTATATTACTATTTTCATATAAATCTGTATTTTCATTTGTGTAATACATTACTATTTGTGAAGTTGTTCTAGGTGTTAATCTATCTAACGTAATATCTGCACTTATTAATATTGTTGCTCCTTGTATTTCTGAATTTCCTATATTATATTTTGTTTGAGTTCCCTCTAATGCTATTGATATTACTTTCTTTCCATCTCTTTCTATTAACTTAGCTTCTTTAACTGTTAGTTCATCTTCAAATAGTAATTTACTACTTTTAATATCAATTGTTTCTACATATTCTGGTAATTCTATTTCAACTACTGGATTTTTATATAATGAATTATATATATCTGATGTATCTAATAGTGCTCTTATTTCTACATTTTCATTTTTTACTAAAGTTGAAAAATCTGTTTTGTTAATTGTTAAACTTGCTTTAGATACAGGTTCTTCCATTACTATACTACTATTGGCTATACTTTCTTCTGTAGATGTTTTTAATGTAACTTCACTTACTAGATTTAATGCTGTTTGCATTTGCTCTTTTGAGTAATCTATTTCTGTTTTTATTGCTTTTTCTATTTCTAATTCTAATTTTCCTTCTCTTATAGGTTTACTTGTTTTTATTATAATTTCATTTGTATTTTCCTTCGAAATATCTAATACATATTTTCCAGAACTATCTTTTTCTGTATCTTTGTTTATTTCTCCTATTTTTGTTCCGTCTTTTCTAGTTATTTCTATTTTGCCATCTTCACCTAATATTTTATTGAAGATTCTTTGATTTATTTTTACATTTTTATTGTAAGCATAATTGTTACCTGCTACAGTTGTATTAGCAATATTTCCATTACTTAATTCAAAACTATCTATTGCTTGATTTAATTCTAATTCATTTTCTATACTAGCATATGAAATATCAACTATATATTTTTCATTATATATTGTTTCGTTTTTATCTTCTTCCTTATCATAATTTGAATATATGTAACCTTTGCTTATTTTTTCATCTGTACTTAAAGATACTGTATTTATACTTCCAATTTTTTCTTGTAAAGTATACTCATATGCAAAATCTTTATTTATACTTGTTTCTTCATTATTATATAAAGTCATATTTACATTTAAATTTAATGTTCCTGCTACTTCTTGGCTTTGTACAAAGTCATATATTTCTCTTCCTTTATATATGAAGTTTACTAATATTTCGTCTGTAGCTTCTTTTTTCCAAGCTATATTGTTTTCACTATCTGGAGTGTTCTGTATTTTTATTTCTAATGTTCCTTCTTCCATATTATATGTATAATTACTTTCATTAAAGTCTACTCCATCTTCTTTACCATTTACACCTTTTGTATTGTTTGCTGTCACCTTTACTTCTTCTGGAAGTGTTTCGTTTATTGTTGGAACTTCTATTGTTGTAATTTCTTCTTTTATTGGTGCAGTATTATCTTTTACTTTATTTGATATTGATGTTTGAATTAATACCCCATATTCTTCTCCTACATTGTATGGAATATATTTTGTTAATTTAGTTTCGCTTTCTATTTCTCCTTCAACATTCCATTCTACTTGATTTTGTATAGTTTTATTTACTTGTTTTTCTTTACCATTTAAATCTACATAAGTTGCTGTTAAAACAACATCAGTAACTCTTGCAAAGTTATCACTTTTTACTGTTTCTTCATTTAACATTGTAATAGGAACTTCTAGAGTTACTTCTTCATCTTTATCTATTTGATTTAATGTTAGTGTATCTTTATTGTCATTTATATTTTGAACGTATTCTGAAGTTAAGTTGTCACTATCTATTTTAAAGTTTGCATTAGAAAAACTAACTACTATATCTTTTAAGTAGCCTTCGTCTTTCACTTTTAAATTTAAATATATTTTTCCACTATCTGTAGATTTGAAAATCCCTCCATGTGTATTGCCTTCGAAGTAACTATTAAATTCAACTTTCGAATTATTGGTTTTGGAATCTTGATCTTCTAATTCTCCACCATATGCAGTAACTTCTCCTAATACTAACAAATTTGATAATAATAAAATGGTTGTTAATACAGTTGCTGTTACCTTTGTTATAATATTTTTCATAGTGACCTCCTAAACATAATATCTCAACATTAATTATACCTCATTTTTGTTCATTTTTCAATGGTTTTTGCTTCGAATTTACATTTTTTTGCATATTTTCCCTATTATTTGTATTGTATTTTATTTTAACATTTTTTTTATATATTTCAATGGAATATCTTTTTTATTTTGTCGTTTGTCCCTTATCCATTTACGGAACTTTAAATTATATAGTTATATTAAATTTTCGTTACAAATTCTTTACTATATAACAAAAAGGAATGATTCTAACAAAATATTTGAATCATTCCTTTTATCGTTTATTAAGATTCTAATTTTTCAATAATTTCTTCTTTCGTTAAACTTCCTGATTGTCCTTTTCCCCCTACTTTTTCTTTAATATCTCCATTTTCGTCTATAAATACAATACTAGGATATCTTGTTATTTCATATTTTTTAAAGTTGTCCTTTTCTTCATCTATTAGAACTGGCACATTAATATTGTTATTATTGATATATTCTTGAATAGCACTTTTATAATCTTCGTTTTCTCCTCCCGAAGTTGCTTCTGGCCTGACTATAGTTAAAAATTCGGCATCATCATATTCATTATTTAGTTCATTTATTAGAGGTATTTCTTCTTGGCATGGTGGACACCATACAGCCCAAAATACTAAAACTACCTTTTTTCCTCTATAGTTAATTAATTTTTGTTCGTTTCCATATTGGTCTATTAAAGTAAAGTCTGTTTCTTTCTCTTCATACTCTATATTATTTGATATTGTATTATCTATTATGGTGTCATTTATGTCATTATTTTTATCTACTAATCTTATTTCATTTATAATTGATAATCCAACAAAAATTAATATTCCCAATACTAAAATTATTATTAAAAATATTATTATTCTCTTATTTTTTTTCATTAATATCACTTCCATTTTTTATAATATCTAAATTATAAATTAATTCTTTTCTATCGTCAACATTCACATTTATTTTTTTTATGAATATACTATTATAGTTTTTAATATATTTATTTTGAGGTGGTAAAATGAATAATATGGACATGGCAAAACTAATGAATTTATTATCTAAAATGGATAAAAAGGAATTAGAGCAAGGCTTAAATAAAGCAGCTCAAATTTTAAATTCTCCAGATAAAGATAAAATTATTAATGAAATTAACAAAAATAAAGATAAATAATTTTTAATTTAGTTACAAGAAAGGAGTTTTCAAATGAATGAGGATATGTCTGATATTGTTAATAAATTTAGCTCTATGCTAAAAAACAACGAAATTCCAAGTGAGTTAAAGGGAATAATGGAAAATTTAGCTTTAAATAATACTTCTAATAAAAATAATGTATCTTCTGAAACTGAAAATTCCATTTCTATTGATTCTTTACTTAAAAATTTAAATATTAATAGTTCTGAAAATTCGCAAAATAATTCAGACTCTAGTAATGAATCTAATTTTGATTTTGATATAAATACATTTATTAAAATGAAATCTATAATAGATGCAATGAATAGTCAAAAAGATGACCCTAGAGCAAATTTACTAAAGTCTTTAAAACCGTACTTAAAGAAAAGCCGTAAAGATAAAGTGGATCAATATATTAAAATTTTTAGCATGGAAAAAGTATTTGAGAATTTAAATAATTTCAATGGAGGTAAGAAAAATGATGTATAATTATCCTTTTTTTTCGCCTCCAAGTTTTAATTATCACACATATATTCCACATAAAGTGAATAACTCATATGGGTCAAGTATAAAAAAAGATAAATTTTTTGGAAATACAAATAGTAATTTTCATGAAAAAAGCAATAAAAAAAATAATATGACTAGTAAAGATATTAGTAAAAAAAATTTATTTTCTAATGTTTCTAAAAAAAACATTAATATAAAAAAAGAAGAACCAAATATTCTTTTTGAGATATTTGGTCTTAAGTTATATTTTGATGATGTTCTATTAATATGCCTTATATTTTTTTTATATAATGAAGGAGTAAAAGATGATTACTTATTTATTGCACTTATTTTGTTGCTATTAAGTTAATCTATTCTACTACCATTTCTCCATCTTCATTAATATATGCTGCTGTTTTTATATCTTCATTGTATTCCTCTATGTTTTTTATTTTCATTTCTTTTACAATATTAGCTATTCTTAGTTGAGGTGCCTCTATTGCTGCAGCAGCTATAATTGCTTCTTTATTTCCATTTGCACCAGCATGTGCTAATCCTCTTAATATTCCTAATACTACAACGTTTTCCCCTGCAATTACTTCTGCTCCAGCATTTACGTCTCCTAAAATTACTAAGCTACCTTCATATTCTATTTTTTGTCCAGATCTTAAAGAGCCTCTATGAAATTTAGTTTCTGATGTTGCTATATCTTTTTTAAAAGTTTTCTTTATTCCGTGTAGCCCTAGCATTTTTGGACTATCAAAATCTATTTTTGTATCTATTATATCTTTTACTACCTTTTGTATTTCTTCCATTTCTTTCATTTTTAATACTTTTCCGCAAATAAGGAATGGTGAATTATCATTTTTATATAGTTTTTTAAATTCTTTTAGTTTTTTCTTTAGTGCAGCTATTATTTCCTCTTGTTTTGCATCTTCTGCTATTTTAATTAACACCTTATCTTGTTTTGTATTTATACTAATGCATGTTCTCATTTTCTATTCCCCCTATTCTCCATTCTATTATCTTACTATTTGCGTACTTGGCACAGCTGTCATATCTTCTTCTACTTCATTTGCATTCATTCCAAAATATTCTGCCATAATATCTCTTGCAGTCTCTGCCGTAAACCCTCCAGATCCTGCATTTTCTATTAGTACTGCTACAGCAATTTCTGGCTCATCAAATGGTGCAAATCCTACAAACCATCCATTTACTCTTTCTCCATCAGATGTTTCTGCCGAACCTGTTTTTCCTGCAACCTCAATATCAAAGTCTGCAAATGTTGAATAAGCTGTACCTCCCGCTTCTGTAACTCCTCTTAAACCTCTTATTATTGCATCTAAGTTTTCTTCTTTTAAGTCTAAGTCTTCTACTTCTTCTGGTTCATATCCTAATTTTTCATTTACATATTGCCTTATTTCCTCTTTATCTACTTCTGTTCCATCTGCACTTATTATACTTTTTACTAGTGTTACATCTACTCTATTTCCTCCATTAGCCAAAATACTTATATATCTTGCCATTTGAATTGGTGAAAAGCTGTTATCACCTTGTCCTATTGCAGCAGATAAAGTATAACCTGGGTACCATGTGTCTCCATGTGACTCTGATACTGTAGGACTAGCTATAGTCCCTGCAGCTTCTCCTGGTAATTCTATTCCTGTTTTTGTACCTAATCCATAATACTTAGCATATTTTTCTATATTTTCTATTCCTGTTCTAGCACCAGTTTCATAAAAGAAATAATTGCAAGACTTTTGAATTGCTTCAGTTACATTTAAATACCCATGTCCTGTTCTATATGATCTCCAATACCAACATACTGGATTTCCCCATTTAGGGTATACGCCTGTATCGTTTATTTCAGTTTTTGTTGTAATGGCTCCTGTTTCTAGCCCTGCAGTTGCTGTTACCATTTTATAAATAGACCCTGGTGCATATGTCCCCGAAATTGCTCTATTTACTAGGTTATGCATTTCTTGATATTCATTATATTGTTCTGTGCTTATTCCATCTACAAATAGTTGTGGATCAAAATCTGGATAGCTGGCCATTGCTAAAACTTCTCCAGTTTTTACATTCATTACTACTACAGCTCCTGCATCAGCAGCACTTGTTTCATAAAAGCCTCCACTAGCTATTTTCTTTATATTCTTTTCTAATGCTTCTTCTGCTACTTTTTGTAAGTTAGCATCTATTGTAAGTACTACATCTGCACCTGCTACAGCTTCTTCCGATATATATTCTTCTGTTACTGTTCCATCTACAGCCATATCTATTTGTTTTACCCCATCTGTACCTTTTAAGTACTCTTCAAACATATACTCTATTCCATCTTTACCTACAATATCATTTTGGTCATACTCATCGCCATATTCTTTTAGCTCCTCTTGAGTTATTGCTCCCACTGTACCTAATATATGTGATGCTAAATTGCCTGATGTATATTGTACCACTGGATATGTTGATATTGTAGTTCCTGGTAAGCTATTACTTTGTTCTTTTATTTGTATAGCACTTTCTCTACTAATATTTTTAGCGATTTGTACTGGTTTAATATTACTATAGCCAGTTCTTGTTATTTCGTATCTGACTGCCATTATTTTTATAGTTTCTTCATCATTGGTGTTTGTTATTTCGTATTCATTTTTCAAATAATTAAATGCTTCTTGTGCCGTAGCATTTTCATCTATATCCATATAAGTTTTCCATGAATTTAGTTCTTCGCCTTCTATAGTATATCTTATTGGATCTATCGCTATTGGCAAATTATCTATATATTTGTCACCATTTTGTGTTAATATGTTTATAGTTTTTAAAATTGTATTATTTAATTCCTGGTTTTCTATTTTTGTTTTATATAATTCTAATGAAAATGCCATTTCTGATGTAACTAACTTATTACCTGTACTATCCAGTATATTTCCTCTTGCAGCTTTTAGGTCTGATTCTCTTGTTAGTCTTGTATTTGAAGTCTCCCTATATTCCTGCCCATTTATTATTTGAAGGTTAAAAAGTTGAAGGATTAAAACTATTCCTACTATGTATGTTATAACTGTAATTATATTATATCTTATTTTATTATTTTCTCTATTTCTCAACTTTTCACCTTCCTTTCTATATTATTTTTTAAAAATATCTAGTCATTATAGTTTTTGTTTTAAATGTATTTTCTAAAGCATATCCTAATTTATGTATTAATGGATATATTATTATTGATATTAATATATTATAAATTATTTCTATTACAAGTATTTTTATAAATGGTAGTATCTCTGCATCAATGGAGTTTCTAATCAATGAAAAGACATATATACCTATTTCAAATAGTGCTGTTGATACTATTACCATTAATATAATTGTTATTTTACTATCTTTTGAAAAATTTTTGTCACAATATTCGGCAAGTAAACCTATTGTCCCTAACAAAATTCCTGAAATTCCAATATATCTTCCTATAAAAAAGTCTAAACATGTTCCGAATATTAAGCCTAAAATTAATCCCAATTTTTTTCCTGCAAATAGACCTACAAAAACAATTAATATTACAAACAAATTTGGCATTATTCCAGCAATATTAAACCATGTAAAAAAATTTGATTGTAAAAAATATATTATTAAAAATGCTACTACTATTAATATAACTGATATTGTTTTTTTCAAATTTTCACCCTCTTATTTATTTGTAATAACTAGTACTGTTTCTAGTTTTGTAAAATCTACTGCTGGTTCTATCATTGCATATCTGTCTGTAATGTTTTGTGTATTTACAATTTCTGATATTGTTCCTATGTGAATGCCTTTTGGGTATATTCCACCTAACCCAGATGTTTCTATATTATCTCCTTGTACTAATGTTGCATTTGTTGGTATATATATTGCTCTTAATAGTGAATTATCTTCTAATGTACCACTTACTATAATAGTATCTCTTGATGTACTAATTGTACTACTTACAGAGCTACTTGTATCCACTATAGTTTGAACTTTTGCTGTATTGTTAGTTACAGATATTACATGTCCTACAAGCCCTTTATCTGATATAACTGTCATATTTGTTTCTATTCCGTCATCTGTTCCCACATTTATTACAATTGTATCTGAATAATTACTTATATCTCTATTTATTACACTTGCAGGAACTGTTGTATAATCTGTATATTTATCTTTTAGATTCACATATTCTTTTAATGTTTCGTTTTCTGCTTTTAAAATTTCATATTCTCTTAAAGATTGTTCCAATTCACTATTTCTTTGCTTTAATTCCTCATTTTCTGCTTTTAAGCTATCCACTTCTGCAAAAAAGCTATCGTTCCCTGATATTTTATTTTTTAAATATGTAAGCCCATTTTGAATAGGCATAACTAAATAATCAATAACATTTTCTGCTGAAGACATATTCTGTGTATCCATATTTGATAATACGACTAATATAATTAATATAATTATTGTTACTATTACACCTACTATTCCTGTTTTTTTCTTTCTATTCATATTTATATAATCATTCCTCTCTTATAGATACATTCATCTTTTTCTAGAGTTGGTTAATACAGTTTTTAAATCTTCCAAATTTTCTAATGTTTTTGATGTTCCTCTTACTACACATTCCAACGGATTTTCTGATACATAAACAGGCATATCTGTTCTTGTTGATATTAATTTGTCAATATCTTTTATAAGTGCTCCTCCACCAGCCAGAATAATTCCTTTTCCCATAATGTCAGATGCAAGTTCTGGTGGTGTTTTTTCTAATGTCATTCTTACTATATCCACCATTTTCCCTACAGATTCTGACATTGCTTGTCCTATTTGACTTGATGTTACATATATTGTTTTTGGTAATCCTGTTCCTAGGTCTCTTCCTCTTACTTCCATTTTTTCGTCTTCTGCTTGTGGCATTGCACATCCTAGTTTAAATTTTATTTGTTCTGCTGTTGATGCACCTATAGCTAAGTTTTCTTCTCTTTTTATATAATTTGTTATATCTTCATCCAATTCGTCTCCAGCAATTCTTAAAGAATTACTTACTACTATTCCTCCTAATGAAATTACAGCAACTTCTGTAGTTCCTCCGCCAATATCTACAATAAGATTTCCACTTGGCTCTGCTATGTCCAAATTAGCTCCAATAGCTGCTGCCATTGGTTCTTCTATTAAGAAAACCTCTCTTGCACCTGCTTGTAATAACGCTTCTTCTACAGCTCTTTCTTCTACTTCGGTTATTCCTGATGGAACTCCTACTACAATCCTTGGTCTTCCTATATTATATCTTTTACTTATTCTTTTTATTACAGCTTTTAGCATTAACTGTGTTGCTGTAAAATCTGCTATTACCCCATCTTGTAGTGGTCTAACTGCTTTTATTGACTCTGGAGTTTTTCCTAACATTTCTTTTGCTTCTTGTCCGAATGCTAGTAGTTCTTTAGTTTTTGCATCCATCGCAACTACAGATGGTTCTTTTAAAACAATTCCTTTATCTTTTATTGTAACTAAAATATTAGCAGTTCCTAAATCAATGCCAATATCTTTTGATCCCAATTGAAAAAAATTCATACTAATTTCCTAATCCTTTCCTTAAAAAAATGCTTTCGTATTTGTTATATCCAATAACTATATGGTCTAGAATCTCTATCCCCATTAATTTACTTGCTTGTATTAATTTTTCTGTAACAATTATATCTGATTTGCTTGGAGTTGGATCTCCACTTGGGTGATTATGAACTAGAATAATTCTAGGTGCTCCCATCTTTATTGGTTCTACTAAAATTTCTCTTGGTTCAATAATCGCTAAATTTGTACTTCCGTAAGAAATATCTAAAATTTTTAATACAATATTTTTAGTGTTCAGTATTAATACTTTTACTATCTCCCTTTTTTCGTTTTTTAATTCATTCATAAGTAAATCAGCTACATTTTCTGGACAAGTAATTGTTATTTTGTTATTAACAATTGGTCTTGATATTCTCTTTGTTAATTCAGAAACTGCTTTTATTTGTATTGCTTTTATTTTTCCTATACCTTTTATTTTTGTTAATTCTTCTATTGAGATATCCTGTAAGAATGTTAAATTATCTTTTTTATTATGATTTAATGTAAGAATTTTTTGAGCTAATGTTACAGAACTTTCTTCTTTTGTTCCAGTCTTTATAATTATTGCTAACAATTCTGCATTTGATAATGCTCCTGCACCGTACATTTCTAACTTTTCATACGGTCTTTCAGATGATGGGAGTTCTTTCATTTTTATAGACATACTTTTTTCCTTTCCATAACCCCCAAAATAAAAAACTAATTAGTGTATTACTAACCTATACATTACTATTGCAACTATTATTCCTATTATACTTGCTATATTAATTTTAAACATTAATCCGAATGTAATACTTATTACTTGTAAATTTAGATTAACTGGTGTAGATAATCCAAATTCTTGACCATATGATAACCATGATAACCAATCCACACTTGATGCCAACTGTCCTAGTAATCCACCTATTACTATTCCACATAATATAAATAAAATTAATATCCAAGCACTTTTTCCTTTTACAGCCATGTTTTTTCCTTCCTTTTTTGTTTTCTTATGTTTTTACTTTTAGTATTATATATTCTATTTATCATTTTTTCAATATTATTAACAAAAATTAATAAAACTATTTATTTTTATCTTTTGTTATGATATATTAGTTGTTATTCTAAATTTTTATAAAATCTTTTGTACGTATACAAGGTTTTATTAATATAATATATTAAATTTCCATATTTTTATCATTTATATTTTATGCTGGAGGTAGTATAATTTAATTGGAGGCATATATAATGAAATTTGAAAGAATAAATGAAAATAAAATTAGAATAACCTTAACTTCTAAGGATTTGCAAGATAAATGTATAGATTTTCATTCGTTTATGTCCAGCCCTATAGATTCACAAGATTTGTTTTTGGATATGTTAGATGAAGCTGAAGAGAAAATAGGTTTTTCCGTTGGTGAGCATAATCTCAAAATTGAGGCTGTAGCCGTTTCTGATGAAAAATTTATATTTACTATTACTAAAATTGAAGAAAAAGATTCTCCCAAAAAGAAGTTTAAAAGGAAAATACCTGTAAAAAGAAAGGAACATAATTTAAGTTCTCTTTCAGCTACATATTGTTTCTATTCTTTTGAGGATTTTTGTGATTTTCTAAATGTAATCTCTACATATTCGAAATCAATACAAAATATAGCTAAGTCTGCAGATTTATATCAGTATAAGAATAACTATTATTTAGTACTTTCAAATATTAACATTGATAATCCTTCTAAGTTAATTTTTTATTCTTATATTACTGAATTTGCTAGATACACAAATAATTCTGCAGTTTTTGTTAGTAAGTTAAAAGAATCTGGAAATATAATTTTAAAAAATAATGCTTTAAAATTTAAATTTGGTCAAAAAATCTGAGACTTTATAAAATCTCAGATTTTTTATTTCTAATAGACATAATTTTGTGGATTATATAATACTCCATTTACTCTTACTTCAAAGTGTAGGTGATTTCCTGTTGAATTTCCAGTAGAACCTACCTTTGCAATTACTTGTCCCTGTGATACTGTTTGTCCAACTTTTGCTATTAAAGAACTACAATGACCATATAATGTTTCTACTCCATTTCCATGTGAAATTTTTATGCAATATCCATAGCTACCATTCCATCCTGACATTGTTACTGTACCACCCGCTGCTGCTTTTATTGGCGAACCATATGATGCTGCTATATCCATTCCTCTATGTGGAGTACTTCTTATACTTTCTCTACTGCCAAACCTTGAAGTTATAATTCCACTAAGAGGTTCTGTTAATGTAACTCCTAAATTAACTTTAGCATATGACCTAGTCCCTGAGCTAGCTGTTGAAGCAACATATGTTACTTTTGGAACTACTTTTTCGTATAATTTTGATACACAAGTTTCTACATCTGCAAATTCTTTTTTTTCTTTATCATATTTTTCCAAAATTCCTATATCTTCTTTATTAGCACTATTTTTTTCTTTTAGTTGTTCTACAACATCTTCTGCCTCTTGGAATGTTGATACATAATATTTCTCTTCTTTGTCATCCGTTATAGCATAAAATCTATAATATTCTGTACCATTACTTGTTACTTTAGAATATATTTCATCATCATTTGTTTCAATATCTTTCTTTAGCAAACACAATTTATATTCTGGCATACTATCTATTTGTGCGAAAACAACATCTTCTCCGTCGCCCTCTTCTACATATGTATTAATTCTTTCCTGCAGTTTTGCTTTATCTGATGTATATCCTATTAATTCACCATTTAAAGTAACCTCATATGTTGGTTTATAAAATATAGTAATTGCCGCTGTTATTAAGATAATTGATGCTATTATTAGAACAACAAGTTTAATTGAAGATCTTAAAAACATAGCAACACGTTTTATCATATAATTACACTCCCATCTTATAAATTCATTGTTATTTTATCTTAATTTTAATTTTAAAGCAAAAAGAAATGGAACTAAAATAGTTATTTTATCTTAATTTCATTTCTTTTTGCTTTATTTTTCTTTCATTTTTTCCATTTTACTCTTTTTTTCTCTTGTTTGTTATAAATTATAATACGTATTTTTTTATTAATGATATTCCTGCAACAATTATTCCCATTCCTACTAATATAGTTAATGCATATATTAGAATTGTTCCTCCTGTTATTATTGAAACCATTAATTTAGATTCTGAATAATTATTTGTTTGCCCTATTTTAAAATTATCTTCTAATATTAATATTTCATCTAAATCTGTAGAGGCTAAAACAAATACTTCATTATCAACCTCTGCTACTCCTCCAGCATCCATATTATATGTTAGTTGCAATTCTATGCTTTTACTTTCTGTTGGCCTTAAGTAATCATCAAATTTTTTATAACTAATAGTTCCGTTTTGTTCTATTTCCCATCCTTCATTATTTTCTTTTGCAAAAGATACATGTTGAGGTAATATATCTACTATTTCATCTATTGCAGTATTATAATTTCCTTCGTTTGTTACTGTTATTTCATAAATTATATCTAGTTTTGTATTTTCTTGGCTCTTATTTGGCAAATCTAGTTTTACTATTTTATCTGGTTCTTGATATATATCATATTTTTTTACAGTATTCGTTACAGTATCTGTTGTCATTACTTGTAATATTCTTTTTGATATTTTTAAATCCGCATATTTATATTCCATTTCTACTGTACTTTCACTTTTTTCTTTATTATCTTCTGTGTATTCTACTCCGTCTCCCCTTTTGTCTTGTTGTTTTACACTTAATAGATTTGTTAAATTAATATTTTCTTTATTATTTTTTACTACTTTTAATTCTAATTCAATTGCATCTCTATTTTTTAAGATTATATCTAATATAGCTGTATCTGTATTTTCCTTACCTATTTCATTGTCTTCTGTTATTTCTTCGCCAACTATTTCTTCTTGCTCTGTATTCTCATTATTTATATCATTTTCATCTTCTCCAATTTCCTCTACTATATTTTCTGTTGTATTTTCTTCATTTGTTGTAATTTCCTCACTATTTTCTAATGCATCATTTGCTATTTCATCATTTTCTTGATTCTCGTTGTTTTCTTCAGAATTATCTGTACTTTCTTCTGTGTTATTAGCTTTTGGATATAATTCATTATTTATATCTTCTTCTAAAGATAATTTAGTTGTTACTATTTCGTCTCCTTCTTTAATCCATCCGTTTTCTTTATTTATTTTACTGTCTTCTATAAATTCTAATCCATCATCAATTTTTCCTCTTATTTCTTTTGCATATCCACTACCTTTTCCTGTGTTTTCTACTCTTATTTGTACTGTAATAGTGTCTCCATATTTTACTTCTGTCAGATCACTACTATCTTGTTTTCTTACTGTTTTATCGTTTATTTTACTTATTCTTCCTATTATATTTATTTCTGGTGCATCAGGTTTTGTTATCTCAAATGTAACTCTATTGCTTTCAACTTCTGTATAGTTTCCATCTGTTTCTGCATAAGCCACAACATCATATGTACCTATATCATAAGGTCTTTCTATTTCTTCACCTGTTTCAGAAATAAAATATTTATATATTACCTCTGATGTAGTATTTTTTTCTATTATGTAAGGTTCTACTTCTATTCTGTCATATTTTTTGCTATCACAGCCTATAACTAATTTTCCCATTTCTTTTGAAATTGTTACCATTATTTCTCCATACTCTGGTTGGATAAAATTATAATTTTTTACATCTTCTCCTGTTAGCTCTATATTATCTATTTCTACTCTCCATGTTCCTACATTTGGATTTTCCGCTTCTCCTGTTTGTGGTAATATTGCTGTTACGTCATCTCCTGCTTCTAATACATCAAATTCTCCGCCCTCTATTTCTACTGTTGTTTCTCCATTATATATTCTATTTTTACCATTTATATTAATCATTCTTAAGTCTTTTTTACTTATATTTACCGTTATTTCTCCATATGTTGGTTGAATAAAATTATAATTTTTTGCATCTTCTCCTGTTAGCGCTATATCGTTTATTTCTACTTTCCAGTTTCCTACATCTTTGTATTCTGCCTCTCCTGTTTGTGGTATTGTTGGTGTTACATCATCTCCTGTTACTAATCCTTCAAATGCCCCACCTTCTATTTCTACTTCTGTGCTTCCATTATATATTCTATCTTTAGCTGTTAGTCCTATAATCTTTAAATCTTTTTTACTTATATTTACTGTTATTTCTCCATATGCTGGTTGAATAAAATTATAATTTTTTGCGTCTTCTCCTGTTAGCTCTATATCGTTTATTTCTACTTTCCAGTTTCCTACATCTTTATATTCTGCTTCTCCTGTTTGTGGTATTGTTGGTGTTACATCATCTCCTGTTACTAATCCTTCAAATGCTCCACTTTCTATTTCTACTGTTGTACTTCCATTATATATTCTATCTTTAGCTGTTAGTCCTATAATTTTCAAGTCTTTTTTGCTTATATTTACCGTTATTTCTCCATATGTTGGTTGAATAAAATTATAATTTTTTACATCTTCCCCTGTTAGCTCTATATCATTTATCGCTACTTTCCAGTTTCCTACATCTTTGTATTCTGCTTCTCCTGTTTGTGGTATTGTTGGTGTTACATCATCTCCTGTTACTAATCCTTCAAATGCCCCACCTTCTATTTCTACTGTTGTATTTCCATCATATATTTTATCTTTAGCTGTTAGATTTATAATTGATAATTTCTTTTGTTTAATATTTACCATTATAGAACCATATACTGGTTGATTTAATATATAATTTAAAGAATCGTCTCCTAATAATGTTATGGTACCTATCGAAACTCTATTTTCTCCTACGTCTTTATTCTCCGCTTCTCCTGTTGTAGGTAAAATAAATGACACATTATCTCCATCGCACACTCCAACTAATCTTCCACCTTTTAGTGTTACTGTTTTACCACCATTATATATTCTATCATCTGCTATTATATCTACTATATCAATTGCTTTTTGTGTTATATTATATATTCCTTCTACTCCTGTTTTATATTCATTTCCTTGATATATTACTTTTAATTCATATTGATATTGTTTTACTTTTTCTGGATTTTCTTTTATGCTATCATAGTATTCTATTATTTCAGCTTGTTTTGGATTGTCATATTTTACTCCTTGCTTTTCTGAATTATAAATATGTGTATTTTCAGTTACAGTTAGTCCTCTATATGACTCACATATTGGACAACTATCATATGTAGAACTATATATTGGATGATCAAGTCCTGCATTACATTCATAATATATATTATTTATTTCAAATGTTCCTGTATATATATTTCCTGCATTATCTTCTATTTCTATACTATGTATTCCATTTTTATAAAAAATTTGGTTTCCATTAAATATTATATTTCCATCTAATTTTAATATCTTTACTCCTGATAAATTATCATTTGCTTGAATATTTAATATCAAGTTATCAACACTTGGTGTAACATTATCTCCTATAATGCTAATTGTTGGTTTTGTTTTATCTATTAAGTATTCTCCTACAATTTTATCATCGCTTACATTTCCAACATTATCTTCTGCTATAATGTGTAAATATTTTCTTCCTTCTTCATTTATTGTAATAGTATCTTCATTATTAGTTATATAATTACTCCATGACGTCGGTAAATCTTTACTATCCGTTATAGCATATTTATATTGCTTAAATCCGCTTCCTACATCTGTAAAGTTTAAAGCAACATTAATACTTTGACTCCATTCACAGTTTTCTGGATTTACCATAGTCTGAGGTTCTTCTTTATCTATATTGGAAACTGTTACAGAATAATTATTTATATTTCCAGCATTATCTTCTAACTTAAAAGTATATTGTCCATTTGCATTAACTTCATAACTTATATTACTAGAAGTTTCAATTCTGCTGTCTGGTAAAGTAATATTTTTTAATCCTGTTTGTGTATCTGATACACTTAAATTAATATTTACAGTTCCTTTTGTCCATGTTGAAGGATTTAATGTATGCGTTGCTGAGGGTGGAGTAGTATCTACTTCTGTAGTAAAATTAAATCTAATTGCTTGTGACATATTGTTTTGGTCGTCTATTGCCCATACTTGTATGTAGTGTTCTCCTGCTATTAAGTTTGAAGGTAACTGCATTGTTTCAGAATAGTCTGTTGGAACTCCATTTGGTATGTATTGACCCCCTATCGTTCTTTCCTCTCCTCCATCTAAAGCATATTTTATACTAACTATATCTCCTGTATCTGCATCATTTACTTTTCCCGAAAAAGTAATATATTCATTTGGATAATATACTGGTTCAACACCAGATGTTACAGTAATCGTTGGTGGAGTATTTAATGTTCCTATTCCTATTAGTGCAGAAAATTCTAATTCTTCTCCTGGTGCTATAGTTCTATTTTGCCATGAAAATGCCATTCCCGAGTCTCCTCTTCTTCCTCCACTTCCATATACATATGTTTGACTATTATTCCATTTATTAGCCTCCCTTATATTATAGTCTCCAAACCAATATGTATCTACATCTGTTGCTCCGTATGACTGCCTTCCTAGAAAATTAAAACTATATGTTCCATCTGTCATCATAAAACCACGATTACCTTCTAAGTTTGTTATTTCAGCATAATCGTCCCTATTTATTTGAATATCTGCATGTGTTGCAACTCCTATAGTTTTAGTAGTTGTTGAATCATTTTTTACAGTATATGTTATTTTTACATATGCTCCATCACTAACATATGACAAGTTTGTTGTACATGTTACGTTCTCTCCGCTTCCTGTTCCATTTTTTACAGCATATTCGTTATTTCCTACTTTAAGTATTGTAGAGTATCCTGCATCATTATATGTTGTTTGAACTCCATCTCCCCAAATATTAAAATTAGTATTTGGCATAAAATAAGCTTCCACAGTCACCGCTTTAGAAATAGTTACTGCAGATATTAGTATAAAAAATATTAAATTTAATACAAGAATTTTAATTAAATATTTTTTCATTACTATCCTATATATTTATATAATATTTCTAAATATAAGAATAGCACCTATTTTGTCGATTTTCAATGGTAATTTTTGCAACTTAATATAGTAAAATTCAAGCAAAAGAAGATATATTTACGGAAACTTAAAATATACCTTCTTTAATTAATATATTAATTTTTAATTACAAATATTTTACAATTATTGTTGTAATTCTGTTTTTACTGTTTGTATTTCTGTTGTACTTGCAGTTTGCGCAGGTTTATAATAACCTTTTGCTTGTGCCACTTTAAATAATTCATATTGAAAACTTTCGTCACTATTTCTTATTTGTTGAAATGTTTGTCTTAATTGCATATTTGCAGATTCTGTTATTGCCATTTCATATGATGATAAGCTTGATTTTACTGAACTTAATACATCATTAACCATTGTTTTCTCATCCATACTATACCTCCTATTCACTTAAAAATGACATTAATTTTTGTTTTGTATTTAGTGCATCTTGTGCTGATTTTGTGAACATTTGCTTAATTTGTGGGTCTACAGCTTGTGATGCATATGTGTTTAATTTTTGATATGAAGTTTCATGTGCCCCTATTAAATGTCTTAAATGTTGTAATTCTATTTGATTTAAATTTGACATTTTTATCCTTCCTTTCTTTACTTAATATAAATTTATTATTTTCATTTATCTTTTTTTTATACTATTTTTTCTAAAAAAAAGATAAGCAAAATAATTTTAGCTTATTTTGCTTATCTTTTTTATTTTATATATTATTTAACAATATTGCTTCTATTTCATCCCAATCTTTTACTCTTTTTATTCCTTGTTTTTCCAATTCTTCTTTTTGAAATTTCTTATTGTGATAGCTATCAAATAGAAGTTTTATTTCAGCATTTCCTTTTAAATTTGAAAGCTTATCGTCTATCCTAATATCACAATCAATAATATCTTTATTATTAATAAATATATACTGGCTTGGATCTATAAATGGTAAATTTTTATATAACCAATTAAATTTATTATATAGCATTGGAGCAGAAGATTCTGGCATATCTTTTGAAACATATGCTGTTACTATATACACCTCATATTTTTCATTTAGTTTTTTTATTACATTATAAGCATTACCTATAAATTTTGCGTAATCATACAAATTATGTTTAATAAAGTATTTTTTCCACTCTTCTTTTTTATCCTCAGGTATTAATTCTTGCATATAATATCCTTTTACATCTTCTACTGTATAATTGCTGTGTAAAAAGTCATTTATTAAGTACATAAATCCGCCATCACAAATTACATCGTCCATATCAATTGCTAATTTTTTCATATATTTTTCTCCTATATAATTTCTAATCCTGCAAATTTTGCCATAAGTCTTTTGTGTCCTACTTTGTCAAAGTTTATATCAACTTTATAGTCTTCTCCCTCTTCCTCGATTTTATTTATAGTTCCTTCACCAAACTTTTTATGGTATACCCTTTGTCCTTCTTTATATTTAGATATATCAAAATCTTTTTCTTTGTTTTTGTTTAATGATGATAAGAAACTTTCTGCTGTTCTGTATTGAAATTGTGTATTTAATGGAACTTTCTTTTTTATTTCATAATTTTCATCATTTAAATTATAAGTTTTAACCTTTGATGTATTATTTCCATATTTCCATTCGTATTTTGAGTCTTCAAAAGTTTCCTGTTTTTTCTCTTCTATTACATCTTCATATCCATCTAGTAAATCTTTCGGAATTTCTTTAACAAATCTTGATATTGCATTATAACTTGTAGAACCAAAAATAGTTCTTCTTTTAGCACAAGTTAAGAATAAATGTTCTTTAGCTCTTGTTATTCCTACATAGAATAGTCTTCTTTCCTCTTGTAACTCGTTTTCTTCTCCTATTGATTTATATCCTGGGAATATTCCTTCTTCTAGCCCAACTAAAAATACTGTTGGAAACTCTAATCCTTTAGCACTATGTAACGTCATTAATGTAACAGAATTTTCTGCATCTTCTACATTATCTATATCGCTACTAAGTGTAATATTTTCTAAAAATTCTCCTAAATTATTGTCCGCAAATTCTTCTTCAAATTCTATAGCAACTGTTAAAAATTCTTCTAAGTTCTGAATCCTTGACTCTGCTTCTACTGTGTTTTCTAATTCTAATGCCTTTGTATATCCAGATTTGTTAAGTGTTTCTTTTATTAATTCTGATATAGTTGATTCTTCCGTTTTAGCTCTTAATTCTTCTATTAGATTTATAAAATCTATTGAATTTGCTTTTATTCTATTTAAACCATAATCTTCTGCCCTTTTTATAACCTCATACATAGATGTTCCTAAGTTTTCAGCAATTTCTTGTATATTGTCCAAACTTGTTTTTCCAATACCCCTTTTAGGTTCATTAATAATTCTTTTTAGCGATAAATTATCAGAGGTGTTATATATTAATCTTAAATATGCAATTATATCTTTTATTTCTTTTCTTTCATAGAACTTTAAGCCACCTACTATTTTATAAGGAATATCTTCTCTCCTTAAAATATCCTCTATAGCTCTTGATTGTGAGTTCATTCTGTATAATATAACAAAATCTGAATATTTATAATATTCTTGCGTTTTTAAATGTGATATTTGATTTACAATATATGTAGCTTCTCCATACTCATCTTCTGCCTGATAAATAGTTGGCAAGTCCCCATCATCATTGTTTGTCCAAAGCTTTTTATCATATTTATTTTCATTTCTTTTTATAACTGCATTAGCTGCTTTTAAAATATTTCCTGTACATCTATAATTTTGCTCTAATTTTATTATTTTTGTTCCTGGAAAATCCTTTTCAAAATTTAGAATATTTGTAATGTCTGCACCTCTAAAGCTATATATACCTTGGTCATTATCTCCTACTACTGTAATATTTCCATATTTAGATGCAAAAATAGAAACTAGCATAAATTGTGCTTTATTAGTGTCTTGGTATTCATCTACTAATACATATTTAAATTTTTCTGTATAATATTCTAATACATCTGGATTTTCTGTTAATACTTTTATTGCATAATTAATAATGTCATCAAAATCTAAAGCATTATTTTCCTTTAACCTCTGCTGATATAATTCATATATTTTTCCTATTATTTCTTTTCTATAATCTCCTGCATATTTTGTTTGATATGCTTTTGGCTCTAGCATTTCGTTTTTTCCATTACTAATTTCTGACATTACGGCTCTATCTGTAAAAAGTTTATCATCTATTTTTAACTCTTTTAAACATTCTTTAATTAATGTTTTTTGATCTGAAGTATCAAATATTAAAAAAGAATGTTCAAAACCTATTCTGTCAATATATTTTCTAAGTATTTTAACACAAATGGAATGGAAAGTTCCCATCCATAAATCGTTTGCAGCATCTCCTATGATATTAGATATTCTTTCTTTCATTTCATTTGCTGCTTTATTTGTAAATGTTATAGCAATAATATTCCATGGTTTTACATATTTTTCGGAAATTAAATATGCTATTTTATGTGTTAATACTTTCGTTTTTCCGCTTCCCGCCCCAGCTATTACTAAACATGGACCTTCTGTAGTCATTACGGCTTCTTTTTGTCTATCATTTAATCCTTCTATTAAATCTTGCATTTTTTCTCTCTTTCTTAGTCAAATATTAAGAAGTTTAAATACTTTTAAACTTCTTTTTCTACATTAATATTATAACAATAAATTAAATTATACTCAACTAAAACTTTATTTTTTTTGTAACATTTTATTTTAAATTTTTTATATCTTATAATAATTTAATTACTTTTTATTTTACTAATATAAATACTTTATCCGATAGACATTGCAATTAATCCGAATTATTAATCCTATTATATTTCCTATCGCTCCAATTCTTCCACTATATAATTTGTTTGACTCTGGAATTAATTCCCCTGAAACTATATAAATCATTGCTCCCGCAGCTAATGCTAGACATACAGAAATAACATCTTGCGAAATATTTCCCGCTATTGCCCCAAACAAAGCTCCTATTCCAGTAGTTACTCCTGACAAAATCACATAGTATATTACTTTACTAGATTTAATCCCTCCATTCTTCATAGGGACTGCCATTGCAATCCCTTCTGGTATATCATGAAGACAAATTGCTATAGCAAGTGAAATTCCTAATGTAATTGAACTTTCTAGTCCAGAACCTATTGCTAAACCTTCTGGGAAATTATGAAGTGCAAGACCTATTCCTATTATAATTCCACTTTTTAGCAAACTATTATTATTTTTTTTAATATTTTTATACTTGCTATTCACAGTTAAATCACAAATAATCATAAATAAAATTCCTAATAATATTACACTAACTGTACTATATATGTTACTTAACTTTAATGCCTCTGGAATTAAGTCAAAACAAATAATTGCGGTCATTAAACCTGATGCGAATGACAAGATAAAACTTAAAATTCTATTAGATGGATTTTTTATATTTATTCCTATAATTCCTCCTATAGTTGTTCCAAAAGTTCCAAAAAATAATCCTAATATTGCAGTTTTAATAATTTCTTCCATAAAAAACTCCTTTTAATTAAATATTATTAAAAGAAGTTTATTTATATTCATTATATTATTTTATTTCTCTATATTTTAACTCATAATAAATTTGTAATATTATTATTTACACTTATATATTTTTTTATTTATGTTCTAAATATTAAACCATCTCAAATTTAACTAAAACCCAATTATATCTTATAGGTAATATTATACTTTCACAATATTGGCATTTTCCAAATTCTATTTGCGAGATTGCTGCTCCACAATTTGGACAATTACTTAAAAATCCTTCTTTTTCTAATTCTTCTCTTTTCCTTCTAAATGTCATGATTACATTTTTTTGTTTTACTTTTCTTTTACTGCCTCTAATTACTCTTTTATTTTTTACGTTCATTATATATTCTTTCATTTGAGATTTTATTAAAATTTTTATTTCTTCCCTATCTGTATACTTTCCATAGTCAAGCAATTTAATGTCTTCTATAAATATTTCGTCTCGTTCTAACTTTAGTCCATCTTGTGCAAATTCATTTATATTTTTAATTAATATATTATACATTGAAGAAATTATTGATGTTTTAATCGTTTCCAATTCTTTTTGATGTCCCATTTCTATGCATAAAAAAATTCCTGAACACCATTTTTTAAACAAATCCAAATTAAATTTTTCATTATCTTCATTTAATTCTACTATTTCAGATCCTTCATAAATTTTATATTGTTCTAAATCTGGCTCAAACTCCTCCAGTATTCTTGTCTTTTTTCGTTTTTTTCTATCTTTAATTCCTTTATCTATTATATCTATTATATTTTTTTGCTTTTTCCTATTTTTTATTTTTTGTAATTCGTTTTCTTCCATTAATTTTTGTAATTCTTTTAACTCATTTTTCATATGTTGTTCATCATTTTGTTCTTGTTTTATTTTTTCTAAATCATCAAATTCATTAAAATTAATTTCTTTTTTATATTTTCTTATCTTTTTTATAATATATTCTATTATTTCTATTATAATAATAACGCCTATTATTCCAATTATGATTTTAATAAACATTTTTATATCCACTTATATCATTTTTTAAAAGGTCTCTTTTAACTATAAAAAGAAACCTTTTCTTTGCACTCCTATTCTTCGCCACTTTGTAATTTATCTGCTCTATCTGCTGCTATTAAGTTATCTATCATTTCATCTAAATTTCCATTTAAAAAGTCATCCATTTGATATATTGACATTCCTATTCTGTGATCAGTAATTCTACCTTGTGGATAATTATATGTTCTTATCTTCTCACTTCTATCTCCACTACCCACTTGACTTTTTCTTGCATTTCTTACTTCACTATCTTGTTTTTGTTTTTCCATATCGTATAATTTAGTTTTAAGCATTTTCATAGCATATTCTCTATTTTGAAATTGAGATCTTTCTGTTTGACATTCTACTACAGTTCCTGTTGGTTCATGTATTAGTCTAACCGCTGATGAAGTTTTGTTTATATGTTGCCCTCCTGCACCTGATGCTCTAAATACTTCCATTTTTATATCTGCTGGATTTAAATCTATTTCTACATCTTCTGCTTCTGGAAGTACTACAACAGTAGCTGTTGAATTATGTATTCTTCCATTCGCTTCAGTTTCTGGAACTCTTTGTACTCTATGTACCCCGCTTTCAAATTTTAATCTACTATATGCCCCTTTTCCACTAATCATAAATGAAATTTCTTTATATCCACCTATTCCAGTCTCGTTTTCATTTACAACTTCTAATTTCCAGTGCTTTCTTTCTGCATACATAGAATACATTCTAAAAAGTGTACCAGCAAATAGTGCAGCTTCTTCTCCTCCTGCACCTGCTCTTATTTCACATATAACATCTTTATCATCATCTGGGTCTTTAGGAATTAATAAAATTTTTAATTCTTCTTCTATTTGTGGTAATTTTGATTTATTTTCATATAATTCTACTTCTGCAAGTTCCTTTAATTCAGGATCTTTTAACATTTCTTCCGAGTCTTCTATAGCTTTTTTTGCTTTTTTATATTCTCTATATTTTTCTACAATTGGCTCTAATTCTGCATGTTCTTTCATAAAGTTTTTCCATTCATCTTGTTTTGAAATAATCTCTGGATCACTAATTTTTTTGGTTAACTCTTCATACCTTTTTTCTACTGATTCTAATTTTTGAAACATAAAAACCTCTCCTATATAATCTTAATCCCTACTATTATACCTTATTTTCGCAGTAATTACAACTACTTTTAATTTATAGCTCTACTAAATTATATTCTATATTTAATTTATTTAATATTTCTTGTTCCCTTTTTGTACATGTAAATAAAATTACTTGATTTTCTTTTAATTCATTAATTAAATATTTTAATACATTTTCTAATCTTTCATTATCAAAATACGCAAATGTTTCGTCCAATATAATTGGCATTTTCTCTTCTGATATTTCCTGTGCCATACTTAATCTTAAAGATAAATATAATTGATCTATTGTTCCTACACTAAATAATTCTGCTGGAATATATTCTCCATTGTCTATTTCAACTATTAAGCCTTCTTCGTCATTAATTGCTACTTTTTTATATTTCCCATTAGATATTTTATTAATTGTATTTGATAAATTTTGTGTAAACTTAGGAGTAATATTTTTTTTCATTTCCTCATAAGCATTTTTTAGTGCTTCCTTAGCTATTTCTATACTCTTATTTTTATTTTCTAATATATGTAATTCTTCTTGTAATTGATCATATTCTTCTTGTAAGTTTATCATTGATTCAATTTTTTTATTAATATTATTT
>JAGHJM010000072.1 GCA_017886645.1 Clostridia bacterium | reverse complement strand
GTGCTATTCTTTTTTTCAATATTATACCAAAAATTTTCAAAAGAATTTTCTTTTAATAAAATATTGTTAAAGTTATTTGTTTTAGTATATTTTTTTAATTCAATCATTGCTTGAAAGGCTTCTATATCATTAATATCTTTTACTTTATTTACTATATTAATAAAAAATTTTTTTTCTTTTTCATCTAATTCCAAAAACTTTATCTTATTTAATATACTACTAAAATTTCTAAAAAAACCTGAATAATTTTTGTTTAAGTATTTTAATATTATATTAAATAAATTTTCTTTTTTTACGAATCGTTCTGTATTATTTGGTATTGACTCCCAAGCTCTATGCACTTCATCAAAATCACATGTCTTTCCTATATTTATAATTTTTAAAATGTGTTTTTCAAATTTTAAATATGCTTTGTCATCAAGATATCTACCATAAACATCAAATATGAAAATATAATAATTATTAATATCCATCGGTAAAATAGCTTTCTCTAGCGACAGAATTTCATTAATAAACTCATTACTATTAATAAAATTTTCTGTTAACTTTATTCGATTATACATTTTTTTAAATTCTTTGAATTTTCCTGATAATATCATTTGCTTTAAACAATTCTTATAAAAAATTGTATCCTCATAACAATTTGCATATATACTTAAAACTTCTGCTAGTAACTTTCTAACTAATCTAAAATGTGTAATTGAACCAAATAAAATACTTATATATGCAAGTTCTTGAATAGAATTTAATATATATTCTAATCCCACTCCATATATTTGTGTATATTTGGATTTATTTTGATAATTAAATATATTTTTAAGTACATTTTCATACAAATTACTACGCACTCTGTCTATATTAGGATAAACTATCTTACGATGATTCTTTTTGATTTCCATTTGAAAAACATTATCTGTAGAATATTTTCTTTCTATTCTTTCCAATTGAATTGTAATATTTCTGCCATCGACTAAGATATCATCCCTTAGCCAATTTTCTATATTATCATTTTTCATATTTAATAGCTCTAAATATATTTTATGTGCTTCCTTTATATTTCCTTCAAAATACTTATGCAAAGCATCCCATCTTCTTGCTAAAATATCATCATCGTTTATATTATATATTTTTTTTAATTCTTCATAAAATCCATCTAAATTCGCTAATGGGAATTTTTTTCTTCCCATCAACCATTCCAATAGCTCTTTACCAAAATTTGAAATAATATCATCAAATATAAAATCTTTTTTGAAAAAATTAGTGAAATCCTTGCAATAAATATAATCATTCAAACCTTCAAATTTTTTCAGATATTCTTCATACTGAATACTACTCCATTGAGAATTCTTATGGATATTTAATACTTCTATTACATCTTTTTCTTTTTCTTCAAATATTCTCTCTTTTTTTACATCTGTTATCTCATTTATTTGTTTTATTAGTCCTATTTCTGCTCTAGATTCAGCTTTGCTTTTCCAATCTTTTAATACTTCCACTGTATATTTTTTTTCATCACTATCTATAATCTTTGAACATGTTTGGCAAAGCCATATTCCATTTTCTATACTTGAACGTTGTTCTGGTGTCATATTTATATTATATCTTTTTCCTCCTGGTGCCGCCGCACATATATGAGAAGCTACTCCTGTATTTATAAATTTCTCACTTGCAGAAGATGGACCTAATGTTCCTCTACTACATTCAGGATTTGAGCATAAATAATTAACTCTTTTAGCTAATACTTCTTTTATCTTATTTGAAAAATCATCTCTATTATTATTTTTTCCCATACTCAAACCTCCTCTTGCCGAATTATATCATAAATTCCCCTACACCACAAACTTTTTCTTCCATAACCCCCTGTCGGGTTTTGCTTTCTTTCTTAGTGATGTTACAATAAAATCATAGTAATACACTTTATTACTAAATAAAACGAAAGGAGGCAAAAATTGACTGGTAGTATTGAAAAACGAGGAAAAAATAGTTATAGGTTAGTAGTATTCAAAGGTTATGACCTAGACGGAAAAGCTATTAGACATCAAAAAACTGTGCATTGTAAAAATAAATCTGAAGCAAAAATAGAACTTGCGAAATATGTAACAGAAGTTGAAAATGGATTTATAGTTGAAGGAAATGTTCCAACATTTAAAGAATTTGTAGAAATATGGAAACGTGACTATGCATTAAAAGAACTTGCACCTTCTACATATGCTAGATATAAAGGTATGTTAGACACAAGAATTATTCCATACTTCGGACATTTTAAACTAAATAAAATTAGACCTATTGATATTATGCAATTTTATAATTTACTTGATGAAGATTCACAATTCATAAGAAAGAAAAATCATAATGGCAAAAAGAACAGAAAAACTTTATCAAAGAAAACTATTTTAGAACACCATAGACTTTTACATGCAATGCTAACAAAAGCTGTATATTGGCAAATATTAATATCTAATCATGCTGAACGTGTTCAACCACCTAAAGCACCAAAACCCAAAAGAGAATGTTATGACGAATTACAGACAAAAATTCTTGTAGATAATTTAATAAAACTAACTGGGAATGATATTAAATATAAAATTGCTGTTTTGTTAGATATTTTTATAGGTGCAAGACTTGGAGAACTTGCTGGACTTGAATGGTCAGATATTGATTTGCAACATGGGATTGTTAGTATAAATAAATCAAGTCAATATTTATCTGATAAAGGAATTTTTACAAAATGCCCTAAAACTGAAAGTTCTATTCGTGAAGTTTCTATACCGAATTTTATTGTTTCTTTACTTAAAGAATATAAATTATGGTATGAAGAACAAAAATTAATTGTAGGCGATTTTTGGCATGAATCTAATAGGCTATTTGTACAAGATAATGGACATCCAATTCATCCATCTACAATTAGTAAATGGTTTATAAATTTTATCAAAAAAATTGGGTTGCCAGTTATTACATTTCATGGACTTAGACATACAAATGCAACTTTATTAATTGCTGGACAAGTTGATGTAGCAACTGTTTCTGCAAGACTTGGTCATGCTCAGATTACTACAACCTATAATTTCTATGTACATCCTTTAAAATCACATGATAAACATGCAGGAAATGTACTAGAAAATTTATTAGTTACAAACGTTAATTAACAATTCAATATTACTAAACTTTTTTGTACTCTCATATTTTTCATAAATAAAATTATTGAATTTTTCGGTATTAATAAGTTGTAAATTGAGGAGTTCATCCCCAGTTTCTCCCCAATTTTACATAACAGTACCATTTTTAGTCATTATATAGACTAACTTTATTTTATAAAAAATGTCTATAACATTTGAAACTGTAAGAATATATCAAATTCAACTTTTTAAAAATATAAACTTTTCATCTTAGGGTTATGAGCCATTCTTATATATTCTCAACACATGTTTCCAAATATCATTAAATATCTAAAAATATTTTCCACCGATCCATAATTTCCGTTGACAAAAATAAAAAATAATATAATATAATATAATTTATATAAAACTAAAGAGAAAGTGTGGTAAAATGCGAAAAATGGGAATCGTAAGCTTTAAGAATTTATATATACAAATTAAATATTCAATAATATAGAAAGATTGTAACAAACTTAAATAGTTTTTGTTGCTGTCTTTTTTACATTTTTACACATAAAAATACAGAATTAAATTAGAGAGTGAGAAATATATGAAAGTAAATCTAAAACAAAAGAAAGGTATAACACTTATAGCACTTGTTGTAACTATTGTAGTTCTTTTAATTTTAGCTGGAATATCAATAAGAACAGTATTTAGTGACGATGGTGTTATTAGTAAATCTAGAGATGCCAAAACAAATACTGAATATGCAACTTTGGAAGACCGAGTAGATCTTGCAATTGCTGATGCCAAAAGCAAGAATATAAATCTTACAATTGACAATATAATTACCGAATTAATTAATGAAGGTGTAATAACAGATGCAACTCAAGTAAATACAGAAACTGGGGAAATAACTACAAATGATCCTAGTTACAAAATAACTGGTAAGCTTGATCAATATATTGTAAAAAAAGTAGACTTATCGACCATAACAGGCTATGAAACTACAGATAAATTAGACAACAAAGTAGTAGTACCTGCAGGTTTTAAAGTTGTTAATCCAGATGATACTGTATAAGATGGAATTATAATAGAAGATGTAAATCACGGAGACACTGTAGGAAGTCAATTTGTTTGGATACCAGTAGGAAATATAACTAAAGAAGATGGATCTACAGTAAATATTAATTTAGAAAGATATACTTTTGATGAATCTACAGGAATTGAACACGGACAAGGAGATAATACGATAAAAGAATATTATGGAGAAGATGATTGTCAAGAAACAACCTCATCATCTGGAAATACAGTAGCCAAAAATATAGGAACATTTAAATCAAAAGTAGAAGTCTCAAAAGGATTTTATATAGCTAGATATGAAGCAAGAGACGGTAATGTTACAGAAGTAAGAACAAATTCATCTAATGATGGTAATCAATTAGTCATAACGAATAATAATTTTGTATATAATTTTGTGACACAGACACAAGCAGCAGATTTAAGTAGAAATATGTATAGTGATGGAAATTTTACAAGCGACCTTGTAAATAGTTATGCTTGGGATACTGCTTTATCATTTATACAAAAATGTTCAAATGTTGATAATTATTCACAACAAATTAGCTCAAATATGGGGCCTTTTGCAGAAAAAGGAACAAATAGTGATAGTATATGCAATATATATGATATGGCAAGTAATTGCCAAGAATGGTCAACAGAGACTTGTCTTAATGATGCATATCCTGCAATTATTAGAGGTGTGCCTATTTAGATAATGAACAATATTTTGCAAGCACACGCTATACTAATAGTTATAGTTTTCTGAAGAATTCTATTCATTCCGCCCTATTTTATATTTATAAAAATTAATATTTCTATAGTTAGACTTTAAAAAATAGAATTAGTAAAAAATACTTATATTTTACTAATTCTATTTTTGTATAGCACTATAACTTAAATAATTCTTTCATTAATCTTTCTATTTCTTTTTCCATCTACTTCCCCATATCATACCTGCACCTAACTCGTCATTTGGTCTTGCTACAAATCCAAATTTCTCATAAAAAGCTTCCATTCCTTTCGATGCACCTAAATATAGCCTTATATCAGGATTTATTTTCATATATTCTTCTACTTGCTTTAACACAGCTTCCATAATATTTGTCCCAATTTTTCTTCCTTGGTACTGTGGAATTACCATAACATCCTGTATGTATAAAAATATCGTTTTATCTCCAATAATTCTACCATATCCTATTAGCCTGTCCTTGTCATATACACAAAGAGAGTATAATGTATTTCTAAGTGCTTCTTCAACTATTTTTTCTTCTCTCGTTCCCCAACCTACTGCTTCTGTTAACATATTAAACTCATCTGCAGTAGGAATTTTTTCTATCAATCTTATTTCCATCAATACTCCTCCTATAATCTTTTCCCTAGAATAAACTCTCTTTCACTATAACCACTATTCTTATAAAATTCTAATGCCCCTTTATTTGGTCCAAATACTTCTATTGAAATTCTTTTACAATCACATAACTTAAAGTATTCTTCCATCTTATTTAATAACAACTTACCTATTCCTTTTCCTCTTGATTCTTTCTTTATTATTAACTCTAATACACTTCCAGTTTTAGCGCAATCATTAGTTAGTTTATCGATATTATCTTTTTTATTAATTACTCCAATAATCATTCCTACTATCTGATTATTTTCTTTTGCTAAATATATTTTTCCACAGTTATCTTTTACTAATTGCATATCCAATTCAAAATATTTATCCTTATACTCCTTAAGTAAAACTTGCGTATTCCAATCATCTATTTCTACTAAGTATTGCTGTAGTTCTACTAGTAAGTCTTTTATTTGTTCTCTAAATTCATCCCTATATTCAATAATTTCCACTTTTTTCTCCTTTTTATTTACTATATCACACTACTAAAAAATATTCTACTTTTTTACTTCATCTATACTATCTATAACTTCTTTGCATTCTCTCCAATCTGTAACTTTTATACATTCATAATCTTTTGCAATATTATTTATTATTTTCCCTGTGTCATCTGTCGAATTTAAATCAGTTACAATTATATCTTTTATATAATCCTCTTTTCCATATAAAAACCTAAATAATATGCTCCTTATAAAACCTTCTATTCGTTTTTCTTGATTCTTTACAGCTACAATAACATATATTCCATCGGATTTCATATTTGTGTATGTATATGTATAAATAATAGTTTTAATAATTTCAAATAAACCATATAAAGCAAGTACCCACAAAATTCCGTTTAAAATAAAGTTAAGCATAACAGTCCTCCTAATACAATAACTATAATATTATATGTATTAGAGCTTATTTTTGTTCTTTTCAATAAGAAAGACCATTTTTCATAAAAATAAAAAAAATCACATAGTTATTTCCATGTGATCTTTTATTATTTATTACACTAATTGTAATATTACCATTTCTGCTGCGTCTCCTCTTCTTTGCTCTGTTTTAAGAATTCTTGTATATCCTCCAACTCTATCAGCATATTTAGGAGCTATTTCGTTAAATAATTTAGCTGGTAAATCAACAGGATTACCTTGGCTATCTTTAACTTTATTTAACATTCTCATCATTTTTCTTCTTGCATTTAATCTTGATGGCATATCTTTTTGTCTCTTTTCAGTTGTTTCTTCTCTTACAACTTTTAGGTATTCTTTACCATTTTTACTTTTTGCTATTTCTGTAACTTTATGTCCTTTAGCATCTAATTTAGCTTTAGAAACTTTTACATCAACCATCTCATAATTATCTTTTTCTTTTACAGCTAAAGCTATTATGCTATCTGCCATTGCTTTAAGCTCTTTTGCTTTAGCTTCTGTTGTATTTATTTTTCCATTTAAAATTAAGTCTGATAATTGTGTTTTAAGCATTGCTACTCTTATATCTGTAGTTCTACCTAATTTTCTATTTATTGCCATGATACTTTACCCTCCTTCTTTCTAGTCTTCATCACTCATGAAATCTAAACCTAATGCATGTAACTTATTTGTTACTTCATCTAATGATTTCTTTCCTAAATTTCTAACCTTCATCATATCAGAAATAGATTTACTTGTTAAATCCTCAACTGTAGAAATTCCTGCTCTTTTTAAGCAATTGAATGATCTAACTGATAATTCTAAATCTTCTATTGTCATCTCTAATACTTTTTCTTTCTTAGATTCTTCTTTTTCTACCATTACTTGAGTATTCTTTGCTGTTTCTGATAAATCTATAAATAATTCTAGGTGTTCTGTCATAACTTTAGCAGCTAAGCTAAGTGCTTCGTATGGTTTTAAGCTTCCATCTGTCCAAACTTCAATTACTAATTTATCATAATCTATCATTTGTCCAACTCTAGTACTTTCAACAGAATAATTTACCTTTTTAACTGGTGTAAATATTGAATCTATTGGAAGAACATTTAATGCTTGATCTGCCTTTTTATTTTTATCTGAAGAGTTATATCCTCTTCCCATTTCGGCAGTCATTTCCATTACTAAATGTCCACCTTCTGCAACTGTAGCTATATGTAAATCTGGATTTAATACTTCTACAGTTCCGTCTGTAACTATATCTCCTGCTTTTACATCAGCAGGTCCCTTTACATCTAGTCTTAATATTTTTTCTTCGTTTTGATCTAATTTTAATCTTACTGATTTTAAGTTTAAAATTATATCTGATACATCTTCAACAACATCTGGTATAGTTGTAAATTCATGTAATACTCCGTCAATCTTAACACTAGTTATAGCACTACCAGGTAAAGAAGATAATAAAATTCTTCTTAGTGAATTTCCTATAGTTATTCCATAGCCTCTTTCTAATGGTTCACATACGAATTTTGCGTAGTTTTTTTCTTCGTCTAATTCTAAGCATTTAATATTTGGCTTTTCAAATTCTATCATTTTTACCTCCTAATAATTAGAGATACATATCTCTCTTTAAATAACTTAATTAATATTATTATTTAGAGTAAAGCTCTACTATTAAATGTTCCTCAACAGGAAGATCTATGTCTTCTCTTGCAGCTAATCTTACTACTTTCCCACTTAATTTTTCGGCATCTTTCTCTAACCATTCTGGAACTGGTCTTGAAGCATTTGCTTCTGTATTTAATTTAATTGTTCCATTATCTTTTCTTATTTCTCTAACAGCTATAACGTCCCCTGCTTTTACTAGATAAGATGGTATATCAACTTTCTTTCCGTTTACTTCGAAAGCACCATGTGTTACAAGCATTCTTGCTTGTGCTCTAGAGCTTCCAAAACCTAATCTATATACAACATTATCTAATCTACTTTCTAATAATTGTAATAAAACTTCACCAGTTTTTCCTTTTGTTTTAGATGCTAAATCAAAATATTTTCTAAATTGCTTTTCACTTACTCCATAAAAAGCTTTAGTTTTTTGTTTTTCTCTTAATTGTGTACCGTATTCAGATAATTTCTTTCTTTTTTGTCCATTTTGTCCAGGTGCATAATTTCTTCTAGAAATACTGCATTTATCTGTATAGCATCTTGAACCTTTTAAGAACAATTTTTGTCC
>JAGHJM010000071.1 GCA_017886645.1 Clostridia bacterium | reverse complement strand
TTATCAATAAATCCTGTAAATTTAATTTTATCTTTGATTGGTTCTGCAATTTTTTCTAGTTCATAGTCATATGGCGTTTTTACCCTTTCACCATAGTTAGCACTACCTACAATTAACAATTTGCATCTTTCTATGTTTCTCATATTTCTGAAACTGCTGATTAATTCTTTTACTCCTTTTTCTGGAATGGTTCTTCCTATAAATAGAATTACCGTATCCTTTTCATCAATTTCATATTTTTTTCTTAATTCTCTTTTTTCTTCTTCTGATATTGTTTTATAGAATTCATTTACATCAATTGCATTATATAGTAATTCAATCTGGTTGTCTTTTATTTGGCCATCCTTTTTTATCATTCCACAAGTAAATTTACTAATAGCAATAAATTTATGATAGATTTCTTTATTAATCTTATTATCTCCTAATGCAATTCCATGAATATGTACCAAACATTTTTCTTTTGGAAAATGTTTTAAAAGATATTCATATCCTGAAATATCTCCACCTTCTACAATGATAAAATCATAATTATCTGGGTGGATTTGTTTTTTTATTTCATCCATATAAGTCTTAAAGAATGTATCTTTACTTTTAAATGTTAAATCTAAATTATCTCTTTTTTGATCAATATAAATAAATTTTGTATGCTGATATTGTTTGCTTAGTCTTTCAGCATTTTCTTCATAAACACTAACACAAGTAAAATCTATTTTCCCTTCTTTTTCATTTTCTTTTAGTAAATTAGTCATTAGGGTTTCTGTTGCACCACCTTTTGTAGCAGGCACTGGAAATACATTTGGCATAATAAGGCAAACTCTCATTTTTTCTCTCCTTTACTTTTTATAATTTATAATCTTTTCAAAAAATTGCTAAAGCTAGTCGCTCTTGCAATTTTTATCAATTACTTTATACTATTTCCATTATTTTTTAAATGTTCTATATCATTTCGTAAAACCAATTGAAATTTATCTTTTTCCGTGTCATATTCTACGATATTTAGACTTGTATTTTTTTGGCTATATTCTTCTCTTTTCTCAGTAAATGGCTCTCCTGTTATATTTCTTAAAAAAGCTTCAATTGCAACTCCATGAGAACTAATTAATATTGTTTTTCCTTCATTTTCTTTTGCTTTACTTCTTATATAATGATCCATTCTTATTGCTACTTCTTTGCTAGTTTCTTGTCCTTCAATCCCTTTAATTTCATTTGTTTTTACATGGTCTTCATGTATTTTAGGATTGATTTTGTTTACTTCTTCCCATTTCATCCCATCATATTTTCCAAAATTCATTTCACATAAATCTTCAGATGTTTCTATTGATAAATGATTTAGTTTTGCAATTGGCTCTACTGTTTTTATAGCTCTTCCTGAAATACTAGAATAGATTTTATCAAATTTTGTATTCTTTAGCCTTTCGGTAAGTAGTTCTATATATTTTTTTCCTTCTTCTGTTACCTCATAATCTTTTCTTCCAGTTAGGCGCTTTTCTACATTTCCAACTGTCTGTGTATGCCTAACGATATATATTTTCGTTACCACAATCTAATCTCCTTTTAATAAAAAAATTCTTATACATCCAGAGCCATTAACTTATATTTTAAAATGTATTCACTCTCATATTAAGTATTTTTTATTTGATTAATTTTAAATTTTCTGCTTCAGATGTATTTACTGCTCTTTTTTTTCTAGTTTTCTTCTTTTTGTTTGGTTGGTCTATTAACACAACATTTGTATCCTCTATTGTTTCTTTTTCTTCTATAATGGTTGGTATTACTTCTGTAAAAACATAATTTCTTTTTGGAAATACAGGTGTATAAGTGGCATCTTTTAAAGATTTTAAAATGGCATCAATTCTTGCTGGCACCCCAAAAGTCTCATTCTTTATGAAGCTTAATAAATATGGCTGTAATTCCTCTGGTGTTTCTTCATATAGTTCCATAAGATGATAAAGCATTTTATACATGTCTTTACATCTTTTTATATTTGGTGTTGCCATAATGCTTCCTTCTCTATTTCTGTAATATACATAAATAGGAATCGCTTTAAATGTTGTTTTTTCTGCTTTTATCGCAGCTTTTATTGAATATACCATATCTTCGTAGTACATTCCCTCAATAAATGTCAAATTATTCTTCTCTAAAAATTCTTTTCTCCAGACTTTGCTAGCTACTGAAAAATGCATATCACATACAATTCTTGCTTCTCTTGTAGAGTTCTGTGCGTTAGGAAGATATAACTTATTTCCTCCCCCTACATATTGTACTCCAAAATAAATGATATCATAATCTTGATCACCAATGGTAGCATCAATATTTCCTAATGTATTTCTATTATATAAAGTATCATCCCCATCTAAATGTATAATATATTCTCCTCTTGCTTGTTTAATTGCTTTATTTCTTGAAGCACTAAGTCCTATATTTTTTCCATTATCAATTACTCTAATTTTTCCTTTTGCCTTTTTTTCATATTTTCTTAAAACATCTAATGTACGATCTTCTGATCCATCGTTTACAATAATCAACTCATAATTTGTAAATTTTTGGTTTAGTACACTTTCAATTGCTTCGTTCACAATCTTTTCTAAATTATAAGTACACATAATAACTGAAAATCTTAAGTTTGTATTTTGTGAAACGTCTTTTTGATTGATATTTAAATTATTTTTCAAGGTTTTCATGTTTTCTCCCTTCTTAATCGCTTGTCTACATACACCATAATAGAATAGCCATTTTTTCAATAATTACTTTATTTTACCCTATTTCATCTTATTTTGTATTTTTTAGTCTTCTCATGCCAAATAATTAACCTTTTATATGTTGATAAAGAAATTTCTCTTTTTATTCAGGATATCTCGTCATATATGAAGCATCTAATACATTAGATATCCACACAGTACTATTATATCACATTTTTCGTAAAATTACACTATTTTTTACTCTAATTTTTTACTAGCTAATATTGTTCCTTTCTTATTCAAAACTCTTTGCTTTCCATCTTCATCATCTGATAAATCTTTAACTATACAGCTATATTACTGCTTTGGAAATTTCTATATCATATATCTTTACAACTTGTCCATAATTTTCATTTATAGTATTCCTAACTAAGCATACATGTAATTTATATTGTTATTTTGCCCAAGCACTCAAAATAATTTTATCAAATAATTTAAATTCACCACTTATTACTTCGTTGATTTGATTATTGTTATTTTCTTCTCGTTGCACAAAATATTCATATTCAACAGTAAATCCAATTCCATACATTTTTTCTTTTGATAAATTGCTATCTGTGCTTACATAAGAATCAATAACTCCTGTCTTAATTAATGGTTCTACTCCTAAATTGTTGTTAAATCTAATTAGTTCTACTGTAACAAATAAAGTATAAATGACAATAATTACAATTAAAATAATTCCAACAATTTTAAGCTTTTTCATAATTTTACCTCTTTCTTAACAACATTACTATTTTACTTTATTATATTCTAAGCTTTTTTTACAAATTTTAACTATTTATTTTAATCTTCATCAATTTTTAATTTTTGTTCCTCTAATTTTAATATAATATCTGCATACTTCTTTACTCTATCTGAGTGTGTTACAACTATTACACATTTAGAGTTCTATAATATAACTGTCATGTTTCCAGTCGTCAACAAAAATATGATAAGTTGTTAGTGTTTGTCCAGGCATTTCTATTGTATAGGTCTGAATATCTTCGACATATTTTATAGATTTTATTTGTTCTTGCTGTTCATTTGACAATGTAATTATATCACTTATATATAACTCCTTTAAATCTTCCAAAATTGATTCGCTACTTGATTCTATAAGTCTATTTTCATAATAGCAGTCTAATAAATTAGAAGAAGATAATGCTATGTTTAAAAATATAAAAGTGATGATTATTACAATAATGTATATTAAATTTGATTTATTTCTTAACATGGATTTTAGATTTAATAATAACATTTTTTCTCCTTTAATTTGAAATTTATAATAATTAATCTTAATTTCATAATTAAACAAGTCTATTTTTAAGCATTATAAAATATAAAACTTTAATATTCCTAATTTATTATATATATAATATATCTTTCTGTCAATATTTGTAATTTTTTAAGAGAATTTATAAAATTAATATACATGTCGTAAAACTTTTTCGATACAATTTACTCTATGAAAATGTAATAAATTGATATTTTTTATTAATATCTGTGCACTGTTGCTGCTATTTCTATAAAAACTTCAATAAATATGTATAAAAAAACAAAAAAATTATACATATTTTTAAAACATGTATAATTTTTGTTAAGTATTGTACGATTGAAGAAATATTATTTATCTATATTCTTATATCTTATGTAACTTATTATTCCTATTCCCATAATTACAAGTATAATAATACCAATAGAAATAACTCCAGTTTGTGGTATTTTACCTCCAGCAATAGTGTTATCCGTTGTATCATTCAAATTACTATTAAAATTATCATCAACTCCTGGAATTGTTATATCATCTAATGAACTAAGTTGTTCATTATCTACAAAATATCTAGCAGAAGTACCTTCTACTTCTATCTCTGCTACATTAGTTTGCTCTAATGTATTACCATCTAATTCTGCAACCTCTCTTATATATAAGTATCCTCTTTCTGCAATTTCTAATTCATCAAAATTTGTTAAATCTCTAGTATCTATTGTAAATGACATCGAATAAGTTCCATCTTCTTGCTCTACAACTTCACTATTTACTTCAACCCAATTTTCAATATTTTGATTTTGATCATTTCCTGCCAAATAGTAATAGTATGTATAGTTTGTATCTGCATCTCTTTGACTAATATTAGATACTGTAATATTTATTTTTAAATAATCATCTTCTTCAATTACAGAAAATACATATACATCAAAACTATCTAACTTTACATGTATATTTTCTAAGGAAGAAAGTATAGGTTCTCTATTACCTAAAACTTGAATTTCAAATGTAGTAGTAAATCCTCTATAATTTACTGTTATTGTTTGTTCACCTAAATTGCTACTATCAAAACCTGTGATAGAAACTTCAGAAGATTTCATATTAATATTGCTTGTAGATCCGTCTGAATAAGTTATTTTTATTATCCCTCCAGTTAAATCTAATTCAGTAGTATTAAGAGCATATTCTAATTTAGTAGGTAATGTTGCAATTCCTATTTTAGTTATTTCTTTTTCTGTTGTTC
>JAGHJM010000070.1 GCA_017886645.1 Clostridia bacterium | reverse complement strand
GTATTAGCATGAGCTATACTATGTAATATTCCATCTACTTTTCCTACATCATTTTTGATTTGTTCAAAACATTTTTTTATATCTTCATCACTTGCAACATCACAAGGATATGTTTTTGCTCCTGGTATTTCTTCAATTAATTCAAATATTTTACCTTCTTTTTCTGATGGGTGATGTGTAAAAATAACTTTAGCTCCATTTTCATAAGCTGACATAGCTGCTCCCCATGCAATACTCCATTTGTTTCTAATTCCCATAATTAAAATAACTTTGTCTTTTAATAACATTTATATAACCATCCTTTCTTAATTTATACCTATTTTTCTATATTTTTCATATCTTTTTTCTATCATTTCATTTTTATCTAATTTTGATAATTCTTCTATATCGTTTACAATATTCTGCTTTAAACTTTTTACAACCTTTTTTATATTTTCTTGAGCTCCGCCTTTAGGTTCTTTTACAATTTCATCTACTATTCCAAACTCTTTTAAGTCATATGAAGTTAATTTCATATGTTCTGCAGCTTCCTTATTTTTACTCGAATCTTTATATAAAATACTGGCAAATCCTTCTGGAGAAAGTATGCTATATACCGCATTTTCTAGCATTATAATTCTATCTGCAACACATATAGCAAGAGCTCCACCGCTAGAACCTTCTCCTATTACAACTGAAACAATTGGAACCTTTAACCTAGACATTTCCATCATGCTTCTTGCAATTGCTTCGCCTTGTCCTCTTTCTTCTGCCCCCATTCCAGGATAGGCCCCAGGTGTATCTATAAATGTAATAATAGGTCTTCCAAATTTATCAGCTTGCTTCATAAGCCTTAATGCTTTTCTATATCCTTCTGGATTTGGCATACCAAAATTTCTTTCCATATTCTCTTTTGTTGTCTTTCCCTTTTGCTCTCCTATAACAGTTACAGGCATTCCATCTAAGTAAGCAATTCCACCTACAATTGATTTATCATCACCATAAAATCTATCTCCATGTAACTCAATAAAGCCATCAAATATATTTTCTATATAATCCAATGCTTTTGGTCTTTCTGCTTCTCTTGCATGCAATACTCTATCCCATGCACTTAATTTAGTTGGCATTTTATTTTCCCCCCTTTTTGTGGAGTTTAAGTATATCATACAAAGTTTGTTTCATATCTTTTCTTTCTACTATTTTATCAATAAAGCCATGTTCTAATAAAAATTCTGATCTTTGGAATCCATCTGGTAGTTTTTGTTTTACAGTTTGCTCTATTACTCTTGGTCCTGCAAATCCAATTAAAGCATTTGGTTCTGCTAAAATAATATCTCCAAGACTCGCAAAACTCGCTGTTACTCCGCCCGTAGTAGGGTCTGTTAAGACAGATATGTATAACAATCCAGCTTCATTTAATTTTGCTAATGCCTCTGATGTTTTCGCCATCTGCATTAATGAAATAATACCTTCTTGCATTCTTGCTCCTCCAGATACACAAAAAATTATTATAGGTAACTTGTTATCTATTGCATCTTCTATAGCACATGTTATTTTTTCTCCAACAACACTTCCCATGCTTCCCATCATAAAGTTTCCATCCATTATTGCAATAACAACTTTTTCTCCATTAATTTCTCCAAAACCTGTTTTTACAGCTTCGTTGATTTGAGTTTTTTCCTGTAAGGATTGAATTTTTTTCTCATACCCTTCAAAATTAAGTGGATTTTTTGTTTTCATATCTGCATTTGTTTCTATAAAAGTTCCTTCATCAATTATTTGATGTATTCTTCTTCTTGCTGATATTCTAAAATGTTTACCACAATTAGGACAAACACTTAAATTATTATGAACTTCTTCCTTATACAATATTTCTTTACAATTATCACATTTAACCCATTTTCCTACTAACATATCTGATGCTTTTTCATTTTTAGTAGGTCTTTCATCCTTTTTGTTTACTTTCTTTATTTTATCTATAACCATTAAATTCTCTCCTTTAGAAAAATTGTTATTCTTTCTTTAATAATTTTTCTTCTACAAATGATGTATCATAGTTACTATTTTTAAAATCTTCATTATCTAGTATCCTATATAAAAAGTCAATATTCGTATCTATCCCATCTATTATAAATTCTCCAAGTGCACTTTTCATTTTAGAAATACATTCATTTCTATCTTTTCCATGTACTATTACTTTAGCTATCATAGAGTCATAACATTGTGGAATAGTATAATCTGCATAAATTGCTGTATCTACTCTTATACCATTTCCACCAGGAATATGTAGTCCTGTAATTTTCCCTGGACATGGCATAAAATTTTTATCTGGATTTTCGGCATTTACTCTGCACTCCATTGCATGACCGAAAAAGCCTACATCTTTTTGAGAAAGGCAAAGCTTTTTACCACTTGCAATTCTTATTTGCTCTTTTACTATATCTATTCCTGTTATAAATTCTGTTACAGGGTGTTCTACTTGAAGTCTTGTATTCATTTCCATAAAATAATAATTCTTGTGTTTATCAACTAAAAATTCTATTGTTCCTGCATTTGTATATCCAACTTCTTTTACAGCTTTTACAACTGTTTCTCCCATTTTTTTTCTTAAATTTTCGTCAATTGCCATTGATGGGCTTTCTTCTAATATTTTTTGGTGTCTTCTTTGAATTGAACAATCTCTCTCTCCCAAATATATAGCATTACCATGTTCATCTGCTAAAATTTGTATTTCTACATGTCTTGGATTTTCTATAAATTTTTCTATATAAATACTGTCATCACTGAAAGAATTTTTTGCTTCTTGCTTTACTAGGTCATAACCTTTTCGTAATTCTTCTTCATTATATGCTACTCTAATTCCCTTTCCTCCGCCTCCTGCAGAAGCTTTTAAAATTACGGGATATTCTATTTCCTGGGCAATTTTTATTGCCTCTTCTACATTTTTTATTATTCCGTCTGAGCCTGGTACAACAGGAACGCCAGCATTTTTCATAGTTTCCTTTGCTTTTGCTTTATTTCCCATAAGCTCTATTAATTTATAAGATGGACCTATAAATTCAATTCCGATTTCATCACATATTTTAGCAAAATGACTGTTTTCTGACAAAAATCCAAAACCTGGGTGTATACTATCACATCCAGTTAAACATGCGGTTTCTATAATATTTTTAATATTTAAATAGCTTTTGCTTGATTTAGCAGGTCCTATACATACTGCCTCATCAGCAAGTTTTACATGTAAAGCATCTTTATCTGCTTCTGAGTAAACTGCTACAGATTCAATACCAAGTTCTCTACATGCTCTTATTATTCTTACAGCTACTTCTCCACGATTAGCTACTAAAACTTTTTTTAACATATAAAATAATATCTCCTTGTTATTATTAATTATTTGTGTTAGAATATGAATTATCAAACTCTTGAAGGGAGTGTTTATAATGAGTGTAATGAACGAAGATGACCAAACTTTAATGAATGAATCTAACCAATCCATGTTCAACCTTGGGATGCAGGACTCAAAGATGGGTTCTCGCATCAACGCCGTAATCTCAAACACTTCTTGCTTTTATCGGCTTGGGGTGTTAAGTGAGAAGTATCAAAAATGTCCTACCCGTTTAAAGCTCATAAAAGAGCTGTGCCGTGAGTTTTCATTCTACAGCGAGCTTCCCAATTTGGCTGTAATCACGCTTAAGCATAACTACAGTCATAGGTTATTAAAGCGGACCATGGAAGAGTTAGGCTATCATATTCCTATCAAGCCCAACCTTATGGGATTTGATGCCTGGCGTGCTCCGAAGTATCCACAAAGGTGCGACATAAAGTTTCGTTCGTAAAAACACATCATTTTCGTGGCGGATTTTCCGCCACCTATTTTTTATACTATTGCAAATGTTAATTCACCCTTTGCAGCAACTTTTCCATCAACAGTAGCTATTGCCTCTCCCACTCCTATTGGTCCTTTTTGTTTTATTATCTTAACTTCTAACTTTAATACATCTCCAGGTAAAACTTGTTTCTTAAAACGTAATTTATCAATTCCACCAAATAATGCATTTCTTCCTTTATTCTCTTCTTTTGAAAGAATTGCAACAGCACCTGTTTGTGCTAGTGACTCTACTATAAGAACACCTGGCATAATTGGATTTCCTGGAAAATGGCCTTCAAAGAAAGGTTCATTTACACACACATTCTTATAAGCAACACAACTTTCTCCTGGAACTAACTCTTCAACCTTATCAATCATCAAAATTGGTGGTCTTTGTGGAATTATTTTCATTATTTCATTTATATCTAACATTTTACTTTCTCCCTATTTCACTTTTGATAAATTAAATTATTTTAAATAATACACTTCCATATTCAACTAAATCTTCATCATTGTAACAAATTTCTACTATTTCACCATCAACATCACTTTCTATTTCATTCATAAGCTTCATTGCCTCAATTATACAAAGCACATCTCCTTTTTTTACTTTATCTCCAACTTTTACAAAAGGTTCTGCATTAGGTGATGATTTCGTATAAAAAGTTCCTACCATTGGTGACTTTACAGTTTTATACTCTTTTTCTTCTGTATTTGTTTTCTCTTCTTTTTTAGTATTTTCTGTAGTATTGTTTTGCATGTTATTCACATTTGTTGAAACTTTTTCTGTTGTTACAGAAGTTTTTTCAATAGGCTCTGCCATCATTCCTGCATAAACAATTGGACTCTTTCTCATTTTAACTTTTGTACCCTCTGGAAGTTCTATTTCAATTGAATCTAAACTTGAAGTTTCCATGTCTTTCATTAACTCTTTTATCTCTAAATAGTCCATAAAATATTCCTCCTAAAATTTAACTATTTATTCTTCATACTTTTTAAATACGATTGTGCTATTGTGTCCTCCAAATCCTAAAGAATTTGACATAGCAACTTTTACATCTACTTTTCTTCCCACATTTGGTACTATATCTAAATCGCATTCTTCATCTTTTACCTTATAACCTATAGTCGCTGGAACAAAACCTTCTTCAATTGCTTTTATACATGCAATTGCTTCAACTCCACCTGCAGCTCCTAATAAATGTCCTGTATTTCCCTTTGTTGAACTTACCATTACTTTCCTTGTAGCTTCGCCTAATGCTGTTTTTATTGCCATAGTTTCGTATTTATCATTTAAAGGTGTCGAAGTTCCATGTGCATTAATATAAGTTACTTCTTCTGGTTTAATATTAGCATCTTTCATAGCAGAAACCATTGCTCTTGCTCCTCCTTCTCCGCCTGGTGCTGGAGAAGTAATATGATATGCATCAGAGCTTGCACCATAACCTATCATTTCTGCATAAATTTTTGCTCCTCTTTTCTTAGCATGCTCTAATTCTTCTAATATAATAATTCCTGCTCCTTCGCCCATTACAAATCCACTTCTCTCTTTGTCAAATGGAATACTAGCTCTTTTTGGATCTGTAGCTTGAGTAAGTGCTTTTATATTAGCAAATCCAGCAATTCCTGTCGGAGTTATAGAACTCTCTGCTCCACCTACTAATGCTACATCTTGATATCCATGTCTTATCATTCTAAAAGCTTCTCCTATTGAATGTGTTCCACTTGCACAAGCAGTAACTGCACAGAAAGATTCTCCCTTTATTCCTAAATCTATTGCAACATTTCCAGTTGCCATATTACTAATACACATTGGAATATACATAGGCGAAACTCTATCTGGTCCTTTTTCTAAAAGAATTTTATTTTCTTCCTCAATAGTATTTAGTCCCCCTATACCAGATCCTACTATTACAGCCATTCTAGTCATATCCGTATTCTCTTCACTTATCTTGCTATCCTTAAAAGCTTCTCTTGAAGCAATCATAGCAAGTTGAGTAAATCTGTCCAATCTTTTGCAACTTCTTCTGTCAAAATAATCTTCTGGATTATATTTTTTTATCTCTCCTGCAATATGTACTTTTTGATTTGTAGTATCAAAAGACTTTATCTCATCAATACCACATTTTCCTTCTTTAAGCCCCTTCCAAAATTCTTCTGCTGTATTTCCTACTGGTGTAATAGCTCCTATTCCTGTAACAACTACTCTTCTTTCCATTACTATGTTTTCTCTCCTTCCAAACACTCTCTTTTATTTTACATTAACATTCCACCATTTACATTTAGTACTTGACCGGTGATATATGTATTTTCTTCATTTCCTAAAAAATATACCGCATTTGCAACTTCTTCTGCAGTTCCCATTTTCTTTAAAGGAATTTGTGCATTTATACTTTCCTTTACACTATCTGAAAGTACATCAGTCATATCAGTTTTTATAAATCCAGGAGCTACACAATTAGCTAATATATTTCTACTTGCAAGTTCCTTTGCAACTGACTTAGTAAAACCTATAATTCCAGCCTTTGAGGCAGCATAATTTGCTTGCCCCGCATTTCCTGTTTCTCCAACTACAGATGATATATTAATTATCTTTCCATATCTTTGTTTCATCATATATGGAATAACATTTTTAGTAACATTAAAAGTACCTTTTAAATTCACATCAATTACCCTTGTAAAATCATCCTCTTGCATTCTCATTAAAAGTCCATCTTTAGTAATTCCTGCGTTATTAACTAGTACATCAATTCTTCCAAATTTGTCCATTGCCTCTTTTACCATGTTTTCGCAAGACTCAAAGCTTGTAACATCAGCCTTGACAAATAAAATCTCTATATTAGAATCTCCTTTAATCTCATTTGAAATCTCATCAATATTTGTATTATCAGAAACATAATTTATAACCAAATTATATCCTTCTTTTGCAAACCTTTCAGCAATTTTTCTTCCTATTCCTCTAGAACCTCCCGTAACTAATGCCACTCTACTTTCACTCATAAAAAACCTCCTTCTAAAAAGTGGTAATCAGGGACGTTTCCAAATTACCAAAACGTGGTAATTTGGAAGCGTCCCTAATTACCGCATTTTGGTAATTGGGGACACATCTTAATCCCAAAACCTGCAATTTAATAACATTTTATAAATTCTTCTAAACTTTCTGCATTGTTAATTGTATATATTTTTGCATCTGGTATTTCTCTTTTTACAAATCCAGATAATGCTTTTCCTGGTCCAATTTCTACATATGTATCTACTGTAGTACTCATTAATTTTATTGCTTTATCAAATCTGACTGGACTAATTATATGTTTTGACAAAATTGTTTTAAAATCATCATCTTTTTTGTAAATGCTTCCATCAATATTTTTTATAACATCAATTTGTGGTTCATTAAATTTAACATCTTCTAAGTATTTGCTAAATTCACTACTTGCCTTTTGTAATTTTTCAGTATGGAATGGTCCACTTGTGTTTAATTTTATTACTTTTTTTGCTCCCTTTTCTTTTAGAAGATTTATACATTCTTCTATTCCATCTTCATTTCCTGAAATTACAATTTGACCTGAGTAATTATAATTTGCAGGTACTACAAATTTTCCAGTTTTTCTTATTTCTTCGCAAGCATCTTCTATTATTCCTGCATCTATGCCTATTACAGCCGCCATTGCATATTTTTCGTTTGGAACTAAATGTCCCATTAAATATCCTCTTTGTTTTAATAACTTCATTCCTGTTTCTATATCTAAGACCCCTGCATACATTAAAGCCACATATTCACCTAAGCTTAAACCTGTTGCTATTTTTGCTCTTATGCCTTTACTTTTTAATACTTCTAAAATTGATAAGCTCATGGTTGCTATCGCAATTTGTGTATTTTCTGTTTTACTTAGTTCTTCTATATCTGTTTCAAAACATAATTTACACATATCGACATTTAAAATTTCACTTACTTTTTTATAAATGCTTCTTGCTTCTTCATATTTTTCATAAATGTCTTTTCCCATTCCTGCTGTTTGTGCTCCTTGTCCTGGAAACATAAATGCTAATTCCATTTTATCCTCTACCTTTCTATATTTCTATTAATATACTTGCTGTATTTAATCCTCCGCCATATCCTATTAAAATAATTTTATCATTTTGTTCTATTTCTTTATTTTTTCTCATATAGTCTAAAGCAATTGGAATACTTGCGCAAAATGTATTACCTACTTTTTCTATATTTGAAAACATTTTTTCATTTTCAATATGTAGCTTAGATGCCATTGAATTCATTATTTTTATATTTGATTGGTGTGGAATAATATATTTTATATCATCCATATTTATTCTAGCTTCTTCTAATAGCTCTTCAATATTTTTTATTGTTTCTGTAACTGCATACTTATATATTGCTTTTCCATTCATTTTAATCTTTTCGTTTGTTTTACAAGTTAGTATATCCCCGTTTTTTCCATCACTTTGAATATTAGAAAAGTATATTTTTTTATGACTAGTTGCTCTTAATATTGTACTTCCTGCTCCATCTGATAAAATAATTTTAGTATTAATGTCTTTATCATCTAAATAGCTTGATAAAGCATCAACCCCAATTACCATTGCATTTTTTATTTTCCCTGTATTAATATACATTTTAGCAATATCAAATGCATTTACATAGCCTGCACATCCTGCTAATATATCTAAACATATACATTTTTCTATATTTAATTTTTCTTGGACTTTATATGATATTCCCGGCATTAAAGTATTTGTTGAGGTAGTTGCTACAATAATTAAGTCAATATCGCTTTCTTTTAATTTTGAATCTATTAATGATTCTTTTGCTGCAACATATGCCATATCACATATGTCTTCATTTTTTATATAATATCTTTTCTTTATTCCTGTTCTTTGATATATATATCCCTCTGGCACATTAAATTTTTTCTCTAATTCTTTATTTTCTACCGCCACTGAAGGTAAATATATTCCGCTTCCAATAATTTCTATACTTTCCATATTCACCTCATAATCTTTAATATTTTACATTAATCTAAAACAAAATTCTATTAGACTGACCAGTCAAATTTACTATTTTTTGCATTTTTAAGCTTACTATCTTTTAGCTGTTTTCGCCTTATTTTCTAACATTTCGCCGTTTTTCGATTATAAATAGAATCATACATAATAACCTATAATTTAATAAATTTTATACGTATTAGTAACAAATTAGTAACAAAATAAAAATTGTTGATTATAAAATATCAGCAATTTTATTTTCTAATTTTTCTAAAATTTCTATTATAATATCTTCTCTTTTAAAAGTTTTTCCGTACTCATTTTTTAATGATGTAGCAATATTTTCAAGTTCTAACGGAAATTCTGTTTGATTTACATTAAATCCAATTCCTATTAAAATATAATTTACTTTTTCACTTATTGTTGTGCTCTGTGTTAGTATTCCTGATATTTTTTTATCGTTTATAATAATATCATTTGGCTCTTTTATTGATAATTTATATCCATATAGTTCATCAATTGCCTCTACTATTGCTTCTGCTATTTTAATAGTTAATCCTTCTAGCTTGCTTATTTCACAATCTGGATATATTACAAATGACATAGTTATGTTTTTTCCGCCTTCTACATTCCATGTTCTTCCTTTTGTCCCATGTCCTGATGTCTGATTATCTGTAATAACTAATGTACCTCCAGTAACATTATTTTCTGCAAGCTTTCTTATTTCATCTTGTGTTGATCCTATTTCACTATAGTAAACTACATTTTTTGCTAAATATTTAGTATTCCCATTTTTAATTCTTTCAATATCCATGTAACTTCTCCATATTTTTTATTAAAACTATTTTAGTTTATCAAATATTTTTAATTATTACAAGAATGAATTGCATATAATCAAACATTATTTTTATGCTTAAATTTTTCAAAAAAATGTTTTAGTTTGTCTAATTTTGTGTTATAATGTTTAAGAATTTATTTTACATATGAAAAATTGAAAGGATTGAGTTATAATGAAATTTAAAAAATGTTGCCGTTGCGGTTGTTTTTACATTACCAAAGATGCTGTATGCCCTAATTGCATGCAAAAAGAAGAGAATGATATTTCTACATTAAAGAATTTTTATAATGAAAATGGTATACCAAATTCAATGGAAAGCCTTTCAACTCAAACTGGAATTTCATTAAGAAATGTAAATAGATTAATTTCATCAGATAAGGAATTATCTAATATATTTAATAAAAAAACCAATTTGTAAAAAAGTATAGGACTATACTAATTTATAGTCCTATACTTTTTAATCTGTTATATAAAATTATTACCTTATATATTTTTATCTTATTTCATAAATTTTCTTTAGCTCTTCTACAGCTTCTTTTGTTTTTTCTTCATTATTTCCATGAATATATGCTAGTATATCCCCTATATTAACATTATCCCCTACTTTTTTTTCAAAGACTAAACCTACTTCTTTTTGAATATCATCTTCTTTTTTTATTCTTCCTGCTCCTAAAAAAACTGATATTTTTCCAACTTCTTCTGCATCTAAGCTTTCTATTACTCCACTTTTTTCTGCAACTAACGGAATAATATATTTTGCTTTTGGAAATTTTTCTATATTATCAATATAAGAAATATCTCCACCTTGATTTATTACAAGTTCTCTAAACTTTTCTAATGCCTTACCATTTCTTATATTTTCTTTTATTCTATTTTTATTTTCTTCTATATTTTCTCCAAGTCCTGCTAGTTTCATCATATTACTACCTAATAATAAAACTACTTCTTCAACATCTTTTTTCATTTTTCCATTTAATGCTTCTATTGATTCGATAACTTCTAAAGTATTTCCTACTGTCTTTCCCAAAGGCTCATTCATATCAGTTATGACAGCTATTGTTTCTCTATTAGCTAGCTTTCCTATTTTCTCCATTGTTTCCGCTAATTTTTTAGCATCTTCTAATGTTTTCATAAAAGCACCGCTTCCACATGTTACATCTAATACAATTTTATTTGCACCAGAAGCTATTTTTTTACTCATTATGCTAGACGCAATTAGTGGAATACTTTCTACACAATTTATGCTGTCTCTTAATGCATATATTTTTTTGTCAGCAGGAGCTAAATTAGATGTTTGAGTAATTAAACTTATACCTATCTTTTTTACATTTTCTATAAATTCTTTTTCTTCCACTTCCACTTTATAACCTGGAATAGATTCTAATTTATCTGCAGTTCCACCTGTATATCCTAATCCTCTACCAGACATCTTTGCCACAGGAATACCCAATGAAGCAATAATTGGTGCTAATATTAAAGTAACTTTATCACCAATGCCTCCTGTACTGTGTTTATCCACTACCGTGCCTAATTCAGATAAATCTAAAATATCACCTGAATTTGCCATTGCTAATGTTAAATTAGTTATTTCCTCTTCATCCATCCCATTAATATAAATTGCCATAATAAGTGCTGATGCTTGATAGTCGGTTATATCTCCACTTGTATAGTTTTTAACAAAATATTCAATTTGCTGTTTACTTAACTTATGTTTATCTCTTTTAGTTTCAATTATTTCTTGTATATTCAATTTAGTTTTCCTCCTAATTTCTTTACAAGTTCATTATAATTAGTATACTGAATACCTATCATTCCAAGTTCATTTGCCATTTCTATATTATGTAATTTATCATCTATAAAAATACATTCATTAGGATTTAAGTTATATTTAGAAAATAATAAATCATATATTTTTCTGTTTGGTTTTCCTATATGGGCTTCATAAGAATATACCCCACCTTTAGTATTTTTTACAAAATCATAAATTTCTTTAAAACTCTCCATTGTTTCTTTTGTTATATTAGAAAGTAAGTATATGTTATATTCATTTGATAATTCCTTTAACAATTTTGTATTTTCCTTTATTTCATATGTAATATGTTCATTATTTTCTTTAAGAATTAATAATTTATATTCATCAGAAAATTCTGGATTATTTTTAATTAAATTATCCAATATTTCTTGATTTTCTATATTACCATCTAAATATTCTCTCCACTCTTTTGTATGAACTAATATGTCATGTGCTTTATTTAATTTATCAATAGACATATTATTTTTTACTGCATAATCATTTGGATTATATCCTACTAAAACCGCTCCAATGTCAAATACAATATTTTTTATCATATTTTTCTCGTATAATGAACATATAATCATTATACGAAACTCCTTTCTAATTTATAAAATTTTTAACAAAACTTAATCTATGTAATGGGCATATTCCATACTCTTTTATAGCTTGTATGTGTGCTGCTGTACCATAACCTTTATGTTTTGCAAAACCATACTGTGGATATATTTCATCCCACTGTCTCATAATTCTATCTCTTGTTACTTTTGCTATAATTGATGCTGCAGCTATTGAATAACTTATTGCATCTCCATGTATAATTGATTTATATGGAATATTATCTGTATCTATTTTCGTTAGTGCATCTACAAAAATTACATCTGGTTTAGTTAATTTACCATTTTTCTCTTTTAAATCTTTTTCTAATTCCTTTATTGCTCTTGTTAGCCCTTCTTTGGTTGCATTTAATATGTTTATTTCGTCTATTTCTTTTTGGTCTATAATACCTACTCCATAGCCTAAAGCTTCTTCTAATATTAGGTCATATAATTTTTCTCTTTTCTTTTCACTTACCTTTTTAGAATCATTTACTCCTTCTATAAATGAATCTTCTGGCATTACTACAGCAGCTACAACTACTGGTCCTGCTAAAGGTCCTCTGCCAGCCTCATCTATTCCAGCAATTAACTTTAAACCTTTTTCATAAAATTCCCTATCTATCTTTTTTAATTCATTTAATCTTTGTTCTTCCTTTTCTTTCATCTTTTCTTCCTTTATTCATTATTTAAATTTTCTAGTTCAGATAATTTATAATACATATTTTTGTCACTTGCTTCAAATCCATTCGTTGTAATAATATCATTCTTCTTATAATCTACTATATAGTAGCTTCCATCTTCAATTTCTACATTTTCTAATCCTAAGTCCTTTATATCTTGATCTTTTAAAACGTAAAAATCACTATCCCCAGAGTTTTCATCTATTACTCCTTTTTCCAGAAAAGATTTTATAATTTCGTCTTCTTTCATATCTGCTAGCTTCGTTCCTTTTAAAGTAGCATTTTCTACTTTCATCTCAACATCTTGTGCTATTACATTTGTTTTTGCTTGAATTAATAACATATTTGTTTTTAGTGTTTCTAGTTTTTCATTAGATACCTGTATACGTGTAAAATATACTACTCCAAATACTAATAATGCTATTAATATTACTATAAAAATCATTGCTATAAATGTTAGTCCTTTTTCACTTTTCACTTTTATTACCATCCTCTATAAATTTGTTATTTAATTATTATACATATAACTTTATTTTTTTTCAATATTGTCACATTTTTTTCACAAAACTATTGTATGATATAATTGTTTTAGGATAATATATAAATAATTTATATGAGATTTTCTCAGGAAAGGAAAAAACAATGGAACAAAATAATGAAAACAATTCTAATTTAAACAATAATCCAAATGAAAAGGATTTTCAGAAAAACAATTTAGCAAATAATCAATATGTAAACAACACAACGTTTACTACACCAAATCAATCATTTAATACGCCTAATGCGTATAATAATTCCCAATCTTATAATAACAATAATTATTATAATGGAAACCTGGGAAACAATAATCAAAACTACAATAGCAATCTAAATTCTAATAATTTTAAGGCCAATAATACTAAAAATTCTACAACATATCAAACTTCCAAAAAGCCAAAATCATCTTTTAGCTTTACAAAATCTATTCTTGTACCATTTGTATCCGGTGTTCTTGGTACTGTTATAGTAGTTGGTGCATGTGTAGGAATTCCTGGTATTAGAAATGCAATTTCTGACAAAATAGTTGGCTCAAATTCTTCTAGTAGTTCTTCTAAAACAGTTACTTTAAATACTCAGCAAATTTCTTTAGAAAACTATTCTGACACAGCTATTGCAGCAGCAAATAAAGTTCTTCCTTCTATAGTTGGAATAAGAATTGAATTCTCAGTCAACTCTATATTTAATAGAACTAGCGGAACTGCAAGTGCATCTGGCTCTGGAATTATTATTAGTGAAGATGGTTACATTTTAACCAATAACCATGTTGTAGATGCAACATCAAGTTCAACATCATATTTTTATGAAGTTGAAGAGGCAAGCAAAGTAATTGTAACACTATATAATGATGATACAGAATATGAAGCAGAAATAATAGGAACAGATAGTCAAACTGACTTAGCAGTTATAAAAATAGATAAAACAGGCTTAACTGCAGCAGAACTTGGTGATTCAGATGGCGTTCAAGTAGGTGAATTCGTTATGGCAGTTGGAAATCCACTTGGATTAAGTAGTAGCGTTACATCTGGTATTGTAAGTGCAGTAAATAGAGAGGTTACAGACTCAGACGGAAACACTTATAATACAATTCAGACAGATGCATCTATAAATGCAGGAAACAGTGGTGGTGCATTAGTAAATAGTCAAGGTCAAGTAATAGGCGTTAATACATTAAAACTATCTGGCTCTGATGTAGAAGGTGTAGGATTTGCAATTCCTATAAATTCAACTAAAGATATTTCAGACCAATTAATTAAATATAGTAAAGTAAAAAGGCCTTATATGGGAATTGGTGGAATAGACTTAGATGAAGAAACAGCAGATGCTAACAACTTAGTAGTTGGTGTATATGTAAAACAAATTGAAGATTTCTCAGCAGCAGAAAAAGCAGGCATTAGAGTTGGAGACGTAATTATTGAAGTAGATGGACAAGAAATTACAACAATGGATGAAATTAATGAAATAAAAAATTCTAAAAACATTGGAGATACAATGACAATAAAGATATATAGAAATGGAGAAACTAGAGATTTAACACTAACATTACAAGAACAACCTTAAGAAAATATTTATTATTTCTTTGCATACAAATCACATTAAGTTCACAAAATGGACAAAAACTTAAATTATAATATACTCATAGTTGATAAATAATTACTCCGTTATCAACTAAAAAAGAAGAACATCCCCTTTTATTTTCGGAAGATATCCTCGTGCGTTAGAGGGTATCTTTTTTTTACTTAAATTTATTCTTTAAACATAGAAAGCAATCTTTAAATTCAAAAGAAATCTCAAATTAAGATTACAAATTAAATAAAAAAACGAAGTTCGAACTTTAAGGAACGTCCTTTATGTTCAAACTTCGTTTTTGTGTTCATTATTTATATAAATAGTTTTGAGGGTTTACTGAAGTACCATTTATTTGTATTTCAAAGTGTAAGTGGTTACCTGTTGAGTTACCTGTTGAACCAACTGCTGCAATTGAATCTCCTGCTTCTACTTTTTCTCCTACACTTACATATAATTTACTACAGTGACCATAGTAAGTAACAACTCCATTTCCATGGTCTATTTTTACTAAGTTACCGTAGCTTCCTTGGTATCCAGACCATATAACTGTTCCAGAAGCTGCTGCCTTAATTGTTGTTCCCTTTGGTGCTGCTATATCTAATCCTGTATGTGCATGAGTTCTTATTGATTCTCTATTTCCAAATCTTGAAGTTATTGTTCCAGAAATTGGTTTACTTGCTAAATATATACCATTAACAGTTTGTTCTTTTCTTCTTTGTTCTTCTTCTCTTTTTTCTATTTCTTCTTCAATTCCCTCTGTTATATTAGTTCTAGCTGTTTTTATACTTACAGATTTATGCTCCTCATTATTTATAGAATATACTTTTTCTATTGCTAATTTAGCATCTTCTCCGTATTTTTCTTCCATTTCTTTGACTAAGTCTTCTGCATCTTTAGCATTATCTAAAACTGCTTTTTCCTCGTCATTTAATTTTACAGCATATCTAACATAAGTTTTTGTCGCATCATTTTCTAATTTTGATAATATTTCGTCTTCATTCGTTTGTTCAGATTTGCTTAATAATGTTAATTTATATTGAGGTTTCTCTGATAATTCTACTGAAGATATTGTAGCATCATCTGTAGTTAGTATTTCATTATTAATCTTTTCTTCAAATGCTTTTATACTAGTTACATATCCTACTTCTTCACCAGAAATAGAAACTTCAACTGCTATATTAAACTTTAATAAAATAATCGTGATAATTATAAACAAAGCTAATCCTACTATGCTCATAAGCTTAAAACCTTCTTTTGTGTAGTATTTAATTCGCCTGTTTAGAATAAACTTCACACTCCTTTTTCCTGAACACGACAATATCTATTATATCATATATTCTAAACATTTTCAAATATACTATACTTTTGATTTTCCATTTTAAGCAAATATGTGCATTTTTCCCATTTCTCGATTTTAATTTATTATATGTTTTACTCTTTTTTTCTCGTTTTATCTCTTATTTTCTTATTTTTTCTTCTCTTGACTTTGTATAAAATTACCTTAATTACTACAAAATAACAGTATTGAATAAAATGAGAAATATTATTCAATACCGTTATTTAAATTAGTTTTCTACTTTTTCTAATTCGATAATATATGGTTTTTCTTTAAACATAACTCTTACTTTTAATTTATCTGTTGCATCATAAGCAGTTAAACTAAATGTATCATAAAAACTAAATTTGTTCTCCTCTATAAAATTACTATCTTGTCTTCTGCTTGGACTCATAGTTGATGTAAACTTTTCTCCATACTCATTTTCTATATATATAACATTTTCTATACTTTCTGGATTATCAAAGTCAAAAACTGGTATAGGATTTCTTTTCCTATTATCCTGTCTCCTTGCTTCTATAAGTTCTTTTTCTGTATTTACTTTTTCATTATATTCTTCTATTGTTATTTCTTTTCTTATGACCTTTTCATATAAATCTTTTAAAACTTGTGGTTCTTCTGGATATGCCATATTTGATACAATAATTCCAAGTTCAAATCCTGTATCTGTTAATGTTGCATTTGTTACCTGAAAGTCTGGATTCTCACAATTTACTACTTTATAGGATATACTTTTTCTATTATACATATTTTCTGGTACATCTAGCTTTATATTCCATTTTCCATTTAATGTAACATTATTCTCATTTCCTTCTAAATATATTTTTGTAAATCTAAAATTTAGTTTCTTACTTTTAGGAAAGCTTTCTCCTCCTGAATACATATTATAAGTAAACTTAATTCCACCTTCCCTATTACAACTTGTTAAAATATTATTCAAGCCACAATTATAATAATTTTCATTAAACTCCATAAATTTATAATCTAATTTATTTTCTTGGCAGAAATTATTAAAAGTATTTTCGTCCATACAAAATAGAATTCTATTTTTTTCATCTGTTACAAGTAAGTCACTTAGCTCTATGTTTTGTAGATTTTCCAAATCAATCATATCATTTATTGTTTTATCTATTTCTAAATAAAAATGTGTACTAATATTTATATCATCCATCAAAAAGTCCTCTATTGATGTATCTACTTTTATATTATCTAAAACTATAGTTTCTTTTTCTTCATCAATTATGATTGCATTATCACTAATAGGATTCATTTCTGTTACTTCTACATACCCATTCTTTGCAGCAGTATCTACACCTTTTCCTAACCCAAATGTTGAGATTATATTACTATAGTTTGCTATTGCCACACCAGATACTAATGCAAAGCAACAAGTACATACCCCAATAATTATTTTTTTCTTCATACTATACCTCTCTCTTTTAATTTTCTCCTTTAGGGTATGTTCATTTTTATATTCTTCTTTAAAATTATTAATTGCTACATTAATCTTAAATTGATTAAATATATCTTTATTATTCATTATTACCATACCCTCCTTTTTTTAATATTTTATAAAGTCTTTTTCTTATTCTAAATAGTTTTGATTTTACTTTGCTCTCTGACAAATCTAAAATAATAGCAATTTCTTTTATTTTTCTTTGTTCATAATAATACTCAACAAAAATTTCTCTATCTTCTTCCTTCATTTTATTTAATTCATTTGTAATTAGTTCATTTTGTTGACTTTCTAAATAATCCAATTCTATATTTTGTACACTTATTAACTTTTCCGAATAATCCTCTATATTTTCTATTTGTCTCTTATTTCTGCATTTCTTTAATATCAACCTCTTCGTTATACCTGATATATAAGGAGACATGTTTTTATTTATATCTAGCTTTTGCCTATTATTCCATAAAGTTAAATATGTATCTACTATTATTTCTTCAATGTCTTCTTTGTGAAATGTAATATGTGAATTATAAATAATAGTATAAATATAGTTGTTATATTCTTTCATAACTTTTTCTATATCTAATTCATTATTTTCTACATACTTTTGTATTTTATCTCTTGCTTCTTTCAATTTAGATCTAAACCCCTTTTAAGATATCTTACATCTATATATTACCATTCTTTTATTTTTGGTTGCATTTTTTATATATTTTTTTATAGCGTACACCATAATTTTTGTTTTGCTACTTTTCAAATTTATAACATTATTCTCATAAGCCAAGCACCCACGAAGGAGCATCCTTCGTGGGCACTTTAAGAATCATAATACTTCATTAAAATAGTTGATAGTATTACTTTTGGCGTCGGCTTCAAATCTGAAGAAAAATAATCTATAAATACTTGTTTATCTTGATATAGATATGCCAAATTTGTTGCTTTTACTATATTTGTTTTAATATTTTGTTCTGTTTTATGTTTGTTGAAAGCTATAGATTTATATACACATTTTTCTAAATTATCTAATAAATCTATATTATTACGATATATATACATAAGAGCCTCTAACATATATATTGTTCCTTTATATTTAAAATTAAAGCCTAGCTTTGTTAGCTCATTTCTAAACACTGAACTAATATCTTTATTCCTAATATTTTCATTTGACTTTTTTATTATTAATTGAATATTTTTATATAAATTTTCAAGTTCAATATCACTTTTATTTATTATTGGTATTAATATTATTTTTCTATCTCTGCATAAGTTTTCTAATTTTCTAAATGTCTTTAAATAATACTGCTCAGTTATGCTCAAATCTATTAATAATAAATCTATTTGCTTTTTATATACTATATATATCGCTTCATTTATATTTTCTAAAATATATTTTATCTGTATATTATTAAATCTACATAAAATAGTATTTATTATATTTTTACAATAAGTAAAGTCTTTACTTATAATCAGTACTTTTATCATCTACTTGTAGTTACTCGCTTTCATGATTCATTTCAAAATCTTCATCTGTAACATTACCTTCAACAAATTCATATACTCTTTCACGATAATACCTATTGTAATTTTCTTCTATAGATTTAACCAATATTCCAGTTTCTTTTTCAAACCATAATTCTCTATAACTTTCTTTATTGAATTTATATTGTACTATAAAACATTCTTTTTGATAATATTTGTCTGTTTTTATTGTTACTATTATAGGATAAAACCAATCATTAAATTCATTTATATTATTGATATTATTATTTAGATATGTATCATTTAGTGGAATTTCCAATTCTTCCACCTTAACCTGTTCATTATTCAAATAAATAATCTGCTCATTTTTTTCTAAATCACCTATAACAGTTATGTCATTATTTTTTATATCCATATTTTTATATCCAGGAATATCTATATTTAAGTCTATTCTTTTACTTACAAACTTTTTGTCCTTATACTTATATATTAAAGAAGATGTATCTTTTTCTTTACTTTCATACTCTAAATAAGTTTCATTACATATCATTGTATAATTGTTTGACTCTTTTAAATTAGTATAACCATTATATATCTTCGATAAAGCTATATCGTTATATAGATATTTTACTCCCCCAAATACTACTATTCCTAAAATGATTAGTATAAAAAATACTATAATAGTTTTTAACATTAAAATTTTTTTATTAAATTTTTTTAAGTAATTTAGTTCTAATTCTTCATCTATTGCATTTTTTTCATCTTCTAATTTTTTTTGTTCAAATATATAATTATATTTGTTTTTACAATTTTTACAGATATTAAGATGCTTTTCCACATATTTTTTTGTTTCTGGGTTCAATAAATTTTGAAAATATCCCAAAAGTAAATCTTCTACTATATAGCACTCTTCATTATTTTTCATTTTCAAGTTCCTCCTTTATTTTTATTTTTATTCTAAAAAAAGTAACTCTTGCCCATTCTTCACTTCGTCCTAAGATTTGAGAAATTTCTTTAAAAGTTAAATTTAACTTTATTCTCATATAAAATAATTTTCTAATTTCTTCATCATATTTATTCAGAATTTTATACACAATCTTCTCTTGTTCTTCTAAAATCATCTTTGATTCTACATCTATCAAAATATCCTTTATATATTCATTTATATTATCATCCAAAGATATAATTTCTGTTTTTTTACTTTTTCTTACTTCATCTATATATTTGTTCTTTGCTATTTGACATAGCCATACACTTATTTTGCAAGTATAATTAAATTTATCTATATTTTTTATAGCACTATAAAAAGTTTCCTGCATTAGTTCTTCAGATAGCTCTATATCATTAGTTAAGGAAAATAAATAATTGTATACTAATTTCGAATATTCTTTATATATTTCTTCCATTAATATTTCCTCCTATAACTTAAGACGTAAAAAATACTAATTTGTTACAATATATCGCAAATTTTACTCTTTTGTTCTCTTATTTGAATATATCCTATTTGGAAGTTTCGTTCGACTGTGAAATCTGGATTTATGGTTAAATAACTATCTTCCACCCATCATCAATTTAGGAGGGATGCTTTCCCTCCTTTTTTATAAAAATAAAACAACCCTTGAAATAAAAGGGATGTTTTATCATAATTCTATTGTAATTTCATTGAAAGCAATTTACTAATTCCGTTTTCTTCCATTGTAACACCATATACACTATCTGCGGCTTCCATTGTACCTTTTCTATGTGTTATAACTAAAAATTGTGTTGTACTACTAAACTTCTTTAAATATTCTGCATATCTATATACATTTACATCATCTAAAGCCGCTTCAATTTCATCTAATATACAGAATGGTGCTGGATTAATTTTTAATATTGCAAATAATAATGCAATTGCAGTAAATGCTCTTTCTCCTCCTGATAAAAGTAACATATTTTGTAGTTTTTTTCCTGTTGGTTGAACTCTTATATCTATTCCACATTCTAAAATATTATTTTCATCCTCTAATATAAGCTCTGCCTTTCCTCCACCAAATAATTCAATAAACACTTCATTAAAGTTCTTATTTATTATTTCAAATTTTTCTCTAAATTGGTTTTTCATTGTTTCTGTCATTTCAGATATTACTTTTCTTAATTTTGCCATAGTATTTTCTAAATCTAATCTTTGTTCAGTCATAAAGTCATATCTTTCTTTTACTTTTTTATATTCGTCAATTGCATCTATATTAATGCTTCCCAATTCTTTTATGGCATTTCTTAAATTATTTACCTCTTTTTGAGTTTGACTTACATTAGTAGGTACTACATACTCTTCTGCTGTATTTGGAGTAATTTCATACTCATTCCATAATTCATTTGTATATTCTTGTATCTCTTCTTCTGTTTTAGTCTTCTTAATATCAATCTTAACAATTTGTGCCTTTAAATCCTCTATTACATTAAATTGATTTCTTATATCTTCTTCAATAACATTTAACTCCTCATTTTGCTCTGTTCGTTCACCTTTTAATTTCTCAATATCTTTTGAACTACTTTCTACAGCCTTTTTAATCTGTTCTATTTCTTCATTTAGTGTAGCTATTTTCTTTTCTAATTCTTCACTTTCTCTTTTTGTGTTTTCAATAGTTTCTTTCTTATTTGTTATGCTTAAATTATTATTTTCTATATCTTTTTGGATTCTATCTAAAAGTTCTTCTATTGAGTTTTTACTTTCATCAAATGATGAAACAGATATTTTTAGGTTAGTTATATCAAAGTTTAAATCATCAATATATTTCTGATTATCTTTGTTAAGTTCTGCAAACTCCTTTATTACTATATTTAGGCTATCTATTTGTTTAGATATTTTCTCAACTTCCTGTTCTTTCTCTTCTCTTGTTTTTATACTAACTTCTTTTTGCTGTACAATACTTTTTTCTTCTTCTCTTAGTTTTTCTAATCTTGCTTGTGCTTTTGATACTGCATCTTCTAATGAAAGCATTTTTTGGTTTTCTGTAGCATATACAACTTCTATATCTTGTAACTCTTTTTCTAATTTAGCTGTTTCCTCAATTACGTCTGTAATAGAAGCTGAATATTTTTCTTTTTCTTCTGTAATTGAATTTATCTTACTTTTTAGCTTTTCTATCTCTTTTGCTAAATCTTCTATTTCTCTACTTCTTCCCAATATATTTACAGTTTTCTTAGCAACAGAACCTCCTGTAATTGCCCCTGATGGATTTATAATATCTCCATCCAATGTTACTACTCTAAATGTATAGTTATTAATCTTAGAAATTGCAATTCCTGCATCCATATCTTTTACAATAACAGTTCTTCCTAGTAAATTTAATACTATTTGCTCGTATTTTTTATCATATTTTACTAAATCTGATGCAATTCCAATTACTCCTTCTATGTTATTACTTACTACTCTTTCAATTCTTTTTCCTCTTACAGAACTAATCGGTAAGAAAGATGCTCTTCCTAAATTATTTTCTCTTAGATGTGCAATTAATTTTTTTGCGTCGTCTTCAGTTTGTGTTACTACATTTTGTAGTGCTTGCCCTAGTGCCATTTCAATAGCAGTTTCATAGTCTTTAGGCACACCAATTAAATTTGCTAAAATTCCATGTGTTCCCTTTTTTAAATTAGCATCTTTTTCACAATCTAGCATTAAAGAACGTACACTTTTAATATATCCCTCTTTTTCCCTTTCTGTTTCTACTAAAAACTTATGCCTAGAGTCTTTCATTCTTAACTCATAAGTTAGTTTGTTTATTTCTTCATCAAATTTTTGTACTTTATCCATCGCCTCTTGCTTCGTACCTAATTTTGCTTCCAAGTTTTCTTTTGCTTTATTTCTTTTAGCTTCAAGCTCTGAAAATCCTTGTGATAATTGTTGTTTTGTATCTCTTGTAGAATCCAATTCTGATATTGCATCTTGTATTTCCGATTTTACAGTTTTTTCTCTTTTTTCTAAATTTTCGTAATTTTGCTTTTCCAAATTAATATCAGATAATAATTCATATCTTTTATCAGTATTTTGTTCTACTACTTGCTTTTTTCCTTCTATTTCTTTCTCTTTTTCAGTAAGCTTACTATTTAATTCTTCTAATTCTTTTTCTTTTTCGGCTAACTCATTAACATATTTTTCTTTACTACTTGTTAAATTTTCTTTTTTGTCTATTTTTTGTTTTTGCTCTTCTGTTAGTTCGTCTATTTTACTATTTGTCTCTACTATTTCCTCTTCTAATCTTTTGTTATTTATTTCGTTATTTTGAATTCTTTCTTTTGTTATCCCTATTTCTGAATTTATTTTTTCTATTTTATTTGTACTTTCAAAACCTAAATTTTGTTTTTCTTCTATTTCTCTAATAATTTCATCTATTCTTTGCTTTATTTCATTTTTCTTATTTTGTAATTCATCCATTTTTATATTTTCTGTTTCATTTTGTGCCTCTAATATTTCTGCATCTTTAACTATCTGCTCTAATTTTTCCTTGTCAACATTTATATTGTGAATAAATAGTCCAACTTCTATCTTCTTTAACTCTTCTCTTAAGTCTAAATACTTTCTTGCTTTATCAGATTGTTCTTTTAAAGGTTCTATATTCCCTTCAATTTCTGCTAAAATATCATTTATTCTTAATAAGTTTAGCTTCGTTTGTTCTAGTTTTTTCTCTGATTCCTGTTTTCTTACTCTATATTTTACTATTCCAGCAGCCTCTTCAAATATATGACGTCTATCTTCAGATTTATTGCTTAATATTTCATCTATTTTACCTTGACCAATAATACTGTAACCATCTTTTCCTATTCCAGTATCCATAAATAATTCTAATATATCTTTTAGTCTACAAGGTGTTTTATTAATAAAATAACCTGTTTCACCGCTTCTATATATTTTTCTTGTAACAGTAACTTCTGTATATTCTATAGGAAGTCTACCATCTGTGTTATCTATTACTATAGAAACCTCTGCGAATCCTAAAGATTTTCTTGCTTGTGTTCCAGCAAAAATAACGTCTTCAGATTTTGCTCCTCTTAAAGACTTCATGCTTTGCTCCCCAAGTACCCATCTTATTGCATCAGAAATATTACTCTTACCTGATCCGTTTGGTCCTATTACTGCTGTTATTCCTGGTTTAAATTCTAATACCGTTCTATCTGCAAAAGATTTAAACCCTTGTAATTCCATCCTTTTTAAATACATTTATTTTCACCTATCTCTTGTTTATGTTTTACAATATAGATTATATATAACATTGTAACATTTTTCAACAAAAATTTAGTCAAACCATGTATTGTAAAATAAAAACACCTTATATTAAATAGAGCCTCAACTATTAAACTAAAAGTTTTATAGTTATGAGGCTCTTCAAAATATTACACTATATTTTATATCTTTTGATTATTTCATTTTCATCTATTTCAGTTAATTTTCTATTTTCCATTAATATTCTACCATTTACTATAGTCGTTTCTACATTTCTTCCACTTGCATTATAAACTAAGTTTGAAATTATATTTAAATTTGGAAGCATTGTAATGTTATCTAATTTTTCTGCTATATCTACTAATATTATATCTGCACACTTTCCTACTTCTATTGACCCTATTTTATCTTCTAAACCTAATGCTTTAGCACCATTTATAGTTGCCATTTTTATTACATCTTTTGCGGATATTCTTTCTTCATTTTCATGAATCCCACCTTGTATTAAACATGCAATTCTCATTGCTTCAAACATATCTAAATTACTTCCGTGAGCCTTGTCCATCTGTTCCTAAACTTACATTTATTCCTTCTTTTAAATATTTTGTAGTATCTGCTATTTTACATCCCAATCTTAAATTTGAAACAGGATTATGTGCAATTGCTACATCCATATTTTTTAGCTCATTTATATCATTATCATTTAATTTTACTCCATGTGCTAGTATTGTATGTATGTCATAAAAATATCTTTTTAAAACTTTTATTGCTTCTTCGCCATGCTTTTTCTTTATATCTTCTATTTCGTCTATACTTTCCAAAAAATGTACATGTACAGGCAAATTATATTTTTTAGCTAATCTTCTACTTTCTTCTAATGCCCTTGGTGAACATGTATAAAAACTATGGGGAGATACTGTATAAGTAATTAGGCTATTTTCCTTATCTTTCGAATTATATAATTCTTCAAATTCGCTAATTCTACTTTGCAAATTTTCTTCTCCATCTGAATCCATTAACACTCTTGTAAGCACTGTTCTTACTTTGCTTTTTTCAGCAGCTTTTCTTATAGCATTTGATATAAAATAATGATCATTTACACAAGTAGTTCCTGTTGAAATCATTTCTATATATGATAGCATACTTGCATAGTATACATCTTCTTCTGTTAGCTTATCCTCAATAGGCCAGATTTTTTCACTAAGCCATTCATATAATTTACACCCTTCTGTTGTTTCTCTAAATATACTCATTGGTATGTGCGCATGTGTATTAATTAAACCTGGCATTACAACTTTTCCTTTTGCATCGATTACATAGTCATTTGGTTCTTGCTGTATGTTTTTTTCTATTTTTGTAATCTTCTCATTTGATATTTTTACATCCATTTCTTTAATAACTACGTCATTATTTTCAAATAATAAAACTTTTCCATTTTTTATTAATATATCTTGCATAATATCCTCCATTCTTTTTAGATGATACTATAAATGTACTAAAAAAACAAGAATGAACTTTAAGGAACGTCCTCAAAGTCCATCAAAAGTTTATTCTAATTCAAATGCTCCTGTGTATAATTGATAATATTTTCCTTTCTGTGCGATTAATTGTTCATGGTCTCCTCTTTCTATTATTCTGCCATGCTCCATAACCATAATTGCTTTTGCATTTTTAACTGTTGAAAGTCTATGTGCAATTACAAATACAGTTCTTCCTTCCATTAATTTATCCATACCATCTTGAACTATTTTTTCTGTTCTTGTGTCTATACTAGATGTTGCTTCGTCTAATATCATGACAGGTGGATTGTTAACTGCAACTCTTGCTATTGAAATTAATTGTCTTTGTCCTTGTGATAATTGTGCCCCATTTCCAGTTAACATAGTATCATATCCATCTGGAAGTCTTTCTATAAAATCATGTGCATTTGCAAGTTTAGCTGCATTTATTACTTCTTCATCTGTCGCATTTTCTTTACCATATCTAATATTGTCTTTTATTGTTCCCGTAAATAAATTTACATCTTGTAATACCATTCCAAGTGACCTTCTTAAGTCGCCCTTTTTTATTTTATTAATATTAATTCCATCATATCTTATTTTACCATCTTCAATATCGTAGAATCTATTAATTAAGTTTGTTATTGTTGTTTTTCCAGCACCTGTTGCTCCAACAAATGCAATTTTTTGACCAGGTTTTGCATATAAGCTAATATCATATAATACCTGTTTTCCTTCTACATAAGAAAAATCTACATTTGAAAGCTCTATATGTCCTTTTAGTGGTACATATTCCAAAGTTCCATCATGATGAGGATGCTTCCAAGCCCATAGTCCTGTTCTTTCCTCTGTTTCTACTATCTTTCCATCTTCCATTTTTGCATTTACTAATGTTACATATCCATTATCTTGTTCTGGCTTTTCATCCATCATTTCAAATATTCTTCCTGCACCTGCTAGTGCCATTACAATAGAATTAATTTGGTTCATAACTTGATTTATTGGTTGTGTAAAATTTCTTGTAAGCTGTAAAAATGATACTAAAGTTCCTATAGTAATTGATATGCTTCCATTTAATGATAATACTGTTCCTATAATTGCTACTATTACATATTGTAAATTTCCTAAATTATTTGCTATTGGCATTAATATATTTGCATATTTATGTGCTTTATACATATCATCATTAAGCTTATTATTTAATTTTTCAAATCCTTCTTTTGCTTTTTCTTCATGTGTAAAAACTTTTATAACTTTTTGGCCATTTAACATTTCTTCTATGTATCCATTTACTTCACCTAATGATGACTGCTGTCTAATAAAATATTTTGAACTTTTACTTGCTAGTTTTTTTGTAACTAAAACCGTTAGCATTGTAAATATAACAACAAATATAGTAAGCACTGGACTTAAGTATATTAATGCACAAAAAATAGCAACAATACTTATTACTGATGTAATTACTTGTGGTAAACTTTGTGAAATCATTTGTCTTAATGTATCTGTGTCATTTGTGTAGTGGCTCATTATGTCTCCATGTGTATGTGTATCAAAATATTTTATTGGTAATTTTTCCATTTTATCAAACATTTCATCTCTAATATCTTTTAATACACCTTGTGATATAACTGCCATTATTCTGTTATATAAATATGATGTTGTAATTCCAACAACATATATAATAACCATTATTCCTATTGCACCTAACAAAGGTCCAAATCCTGCACTTGTATCTCCTAATAACGGTGTTATATAGTCGTCTATTAGTTTTTGCAAAAATAGTGAGCCAGCCACAGTCGCTATACTACTAAGAACTATGCAAATAAATACAGCTATAAATTGTTTCATATAATTTTTTTTTATATATCCAAGCAACCTTCTTATTGTACCTTTTCTTATTTTTGGTTTATTCATTTGCATCACTTCCTTTCGTTTGTGATTCATATACTTCTCTGTATATTTCATTTGTCTTTAGTAATTCTTCATGTGTTCCAATGCCGTCTATTTTACATTTATCCATTACTAGTATTCTATCGCAATTTTCTATAGATGAAATTCTTTGTGCTATTATTATTTTAGTAGTTCCTGGAATTTCTTCTTTAAAAGCTTTTTGAATTAAACTATCTGTTTTTGTGTCTACTGCTGAGGTGGAGTCATCTAATATTAAAATTTTAGGATTTTTAAGTAATGCTCTTACTATACATAGTCTTTGTTTTTGCCCACCAGATACGTTTGTACCTCCTTCTTCTATATATGTTTCATATTTGTCTGGGAATGTTTGTATAAACTCATCTGCTTGTGCCAGCCTACATACCTTTTCTACTTCTTCATCAGTTGCATTTTCATTTCCCCAACGTATGTTTTCACTTATTGTTCCTGAAAATAACACATTTTTTTGTAATACACACGCAACTTCATTTCTTAGTGCTTCTAAATCATATTCTTTTACATTTCTACCACCAACTAATAGTTCTCCTTCTGTTACATCATATAATCTTGGTATTAAATTTACTAAACTAGATTTACCACTTCCAGTTCCTCCAATAATTCCTATTGTTTCTCCTGAATTTATTTTTATATTAATATCTTTTAAACATTCTTTATCTTTGTCGTTTATATAACTAAAACTTACATTTTTGAATTCAATAGATCCATCTGCTACTTTTTCTATTGGGTTTTCTGGATTTTTAATGTCTGGTACTTCCTCTAGCACTTCTACAATTCTTTCTGCTGATGACTTTGATATTGCTATCATAACAAGTACCATTGATAACATCATTAAACTTGATAATATTTGAATAGAGTAAGTAAACATTGTCATTAGTTCACCCGTTGTTAATTCTGCCATTCCTGAGTTTACTATAATTTGTGCACCAAACCATGATATTAACAAAATACATCCATAAATTGAAAATTGCATTAATGGGCTATTTAAAGCTAATATCTTTTCTGCTTTACTAAAGTCTTGATAAATACTATTTGAAACCTTTCCAAACTTCTTCTTTTCTTTTTCTTCAATCACAAAAGATTTTACTACTCTAATTCCTGCTACATTTTCTTCTACTACGTTATTTAAATTATCATATGTTCTAAATATTCTTTTCATCAAAGGATGTACTTTTCTTATTATCAAATATAATCCTACTCCTAAGAAAGGTATTAAGATTAAAAATATTAAAGAAAGTTTTGCACTTATAGATATAGAAAATAGTAAAGATATAATTAACATTAAAGGTGTTCTTACAGCAATTCTTATTATCATTTGAAAAGCATTTTGGACATTTGTTACATCAGTTGTTAGTCTTGTTACCAAACTACTTGTTGAAAATTTGTCTATATTAGAAAATGAAAAGTCTTGCACTTTAAAATATAAATTCTTCCTTAAATTTCTAGCAAATCCTGCCGATGCCTTTGATGCAAACATTCCAGATAGCATGCCAAACAATAATGATAATGCTGCACAAATAACTAACTGTATTCCAATTTTGTATACCATGTTCATTTCTCTGCCATATACTCCATCATCTATTAAATTAGCCATAAGTAGTGGAATAATAACTTCTAATATTACTTCTAAACTAACAAATATTGGAGTTAATATGGTTTCTTTTTTATATTGCCCAATAGATTTCATTAATTTTTTTATCATTTTATTCCTCCTTACATCATAATTTTATTCTTTAAATTAACAATTTATAAACTTTTCAACAGTTTTCTATGTTGTTTTTTATTTTATCTAACACATAAAAGAAATAATTAAGTTCTTGTTCAGTCAATCCTTTTTTTAAGTTTTTCTCAAATTCTTGTATTTTATCAAATGCCTGTTTATGCATCTCTATACCTTTTTTAGTTAAAATTATTTTTTTTAATCTTGCATCCTCATCAACACTAACCCTTTTTAGTAGTCCATTTTTTTCCATAATGTTTAATATTCCAGTTGCTGTAGAACGTCTTATCGAAAATTCTTGTTCTATATCCTTTTGAAAAATATCTTCATTTTGTTGATGATATAAAAAACCTAAAATATAGGTATGATTTCCTGTTAGGTTTTCACTCTGTCTTACTTCATTTTCTATTTTTCTTCTCATTAAATTTGAAACAGTCTTTATTTCAAATCCTATATGCCTTTCTTCCATACAATCACTCTTTCTTTTTGTTAGGATGCTAACATTTTAGTACGAATTTTATTTTTTGTCAATAACTTTTTTTCGTAACTTAAAACTATATTATTTATTAAAAAAGTTTTGTTCTTTTTTAATGCAAAAAGAAAGCAGATTTCATTTAATTGAATCTACTTTCTTTTTGATGAAATTATTTTTACTTAGATTTAATTATTTAACCTTCTTGTTCTTACGAGATTTTACATATAGCTCACATTCATATGCAAAGATTGCTACTACCATTAACATTAAATCTGCTACTATTATTAGTCCTACTACCTGTTCTTTACCTGTTTTGATACTTATTACCATTTCTGCATTTGATTTGTCGTCTTCTGTATCTATTTCTGTGTAATTTGCTGGGTTCGATGTTTCTACTATCTCTACTTCATTGTTTTGTCC
>JAGHJM010000069.1 GCA_017886645.1 Clostridia bacterium | reverse complement strand
TAATGGATCTTTTTGCTCTTTTTCTTTTATAATGTCAAATGCATCATAAACTATTGATTGAGCAACTGTCTTTTTACCATCTAACATAACATTGTTAATTAATTTTGTAACAACTTTGCTATTATACATTGGATCTGGTAAAACTTCTCTTTTTGCTATATATCCTTTTCTTGGCACTATTCTTCCCTCCTTTTTTGATTTCATACTATTTTTAGTATGATAGGTACTCTGAAAAACTTTTGTTTTTCCGTATAGTGCATATAATCTATTGCTAAATTCAAGTGTCTTAAATTTAGTAAGTATTACAAGCACTAGTTTTTACTTTGTTTAAATATTATTTTTTTGGCTTTTTAGCCCCATATTTAGAACGACCTTGCATTCTATCTTTAACTCCTGCTGTATCTAATGTTCCTCTAATAATATGGTATCTAACACCAGGAAGGTCTTTTACTCTTCCACCTCTTATTAAAACAACACTGTGTTCTTGTAAGTTATGTCCTATTCCCGGAATGTATGAAGTAACTTCATATCCATTTGAAAGTCTAACTCTGGCAACTTTTCTTAAAGCTGAGTTTGGCTTCTTAGGTGTAACAGTTTTTACAACAGTACATACTCCTCTTTTTTGTGGAGATCTTTGATTTGTAACTCTTTTATTTCTTGAGTTATAACCATGTTGTAATGCTGGAGCTGTAGATTTAGCTTTAGTGCTTTTTCTACCTTTTCTTACTAATTGATTTATTGTTGGCACTTGAATTTCACCTCTTTCCTTTATAAAATAAAAACCGTTAGAGCTATACACAATACGCGTATTTTACACTAACGGTTATATTTTATCATTTTTATATAATAAAGTCAAGATTTTTTCATGGAAAAAGGCATCCAATTGGATGCCTTCTCCTTGTAGACTTAATGCTCAATGCTCGCGGTCTCTCCGGCTTTCTTTCCACTCGGAGACTACTTCCACCACGACTTTCATAATCATGGCAATGCAGAATCCACATGTAAATGGATACCAGTTTACCCTGAGCCACTCAAGCACCCAGTTCAAGTTATTGCCCAGCCAAATTACTGCCAGTACAGCCAGCAGCATAAGCACTATGACCAATACCTGAAGCAGTTGTCCTCCCAATCCTTTTTTCATTAAACATACCTCCAATGCTAGGATTTCTAAGGATACATATGTATATTATACCATATTTATTCACATAATTCAAATCTAATGTAATTTGCAATATCATTATATTTTACTATATAATAAAAAACCTTGGAAATATTTCCAAGATTTTTTATTATATGCCATATTATCTTGTAGAGTCGTCATCCATATCTTTATATATATCTTCTAGAACTTGTCCTGGATTCTTCTCCGCAGCCTCATCCATTTGCTTTACAGTTTTATCGTCTGCCTTCATAACTCGTGTAAGTAATGAACTTATAAATTTCTCTCTTTTTGATTCTACTACTTTTGCTTTTTTATCTTGTTTTTCAGATCTAATTTTTTCAATTGCCTCAGCTCTTAATTTTTCTTCATATGATTTTCTCCATTCATCTTGTTTACCGTGCCATGTAGACATCCATTTTAAAATTGGATGGTTTTTATTAGGATCTTTTCCTTTTTGCTCTACTAAATATTTATATACTGCATCTTCTAATTCTTCTCCTGTTAATGATAATGCTTTAGATGTAGGAATACTTTCCATCATTTTTTGTATTTCTTCTTCCGTTGGCTCTTCTTTAGAATCTCCTGTCTCACCTTCTTGCATTATTTTTTGTCCTTCTCTCATTGATGTAATATTATCATTAACTTTATCATTCTCCAATTGAAGTGTATAATTCTTTGCAGATAATTCACTTTGCGCACTGTCAAAAACGCTTAAAAATTCTTCATCAGTTTTAATTGCTTGAATTCTTTTATCCATAAAAGTTTGAAAACCTCGTTTATATCCATATTTTTTCTCTGCAAAACCTAACTTTTTTTTAATACTACCTTTTGCACCAGCAATTTTACTTCTTTTTTCTCCTTTTATCTTTGCAATACTACCTTCTAAATTGTTAGCTTTAAGAGTTGGATACTTTTTTGTTGCTTTTTCTAAAGCTTCCTTACATTTAGATTCATTTTCATTAATAATTTTTGCTTCATAATCTGCTATAACATCTTTATCTACACTTGGATCTGCTTTTAATTTTGCAATATCTGCTTTGTCTTCTTTAAGTTTTTTGAATTGTTTTTCTAATTCTTCTAATTCTTTGATTTCTTTCAAACAAATATTAATATCTTCTAGCTCCATTCTAATTTTACCTTTAAAATCCTGTATTTCTTGCCATCTTGCCTCATTATTTGCTATTCTATTATTATTAGCTAAAAGTTTTCTTTCTTCTCTTTGTTCTAAATGTCTTATGTCAAACTTTTTCTTATATTTTTCTATTACATCTTTCTTTCTTGTAAGTTCATCATATTTTCCTGCTATTCTTCCCACTGCATCCTTTTTTGCACTAACTCTAACTAAAATATCTTTACTTTTTGTTTTATCGCTTTGAGCTTCTACATATTCTTCGTTTGGATCATATTTTTCTACTTTTACTTTTGCTTGACCAAATATATTTATTGCAGTATCTAGGTTTTCTTCTGTAAATCCCTTATCCGCACTAACTTTCTCTACTCTTTCTATTGGCTTATCAGCCATTTTCTTAATTTGCTCTGGTGTTGCTTCTTTTGATAAGTCAATATTATCAATTAGTCCCATTATTTCTACTAATTCGGCATTTATTTGTTCTAATGTCATTTTTATTTCCCCCTTAAAAATAATAATTATTCTTCTATCATGTCTAGTATTTCTAATTTAGCAGTTATCAAATCAACAAGTTCTATGTACTGTTCCATTTCTTCTTTTGTTGCATTTTCAATTACATCATCTGTTAGTTGTTCATTTAATTCCTTTAGTCTTTTAATAATTTGATTTTTTTTCTCTTGTAATTCGCTCATATTTTTTCTCCTTCCTTTATAAGAGTCTAATTTAGAATATTTTTCATCTCTAACTTCATACACTTATATTATAACATATTATGTATACTACGTCAATTCTTATAAGTCAACTTTACTTATAAATACATTTTAACAGAATCATTAGTTAAAATCAACCATGTCATGTTTTTTTAACATTCATGTTATATTGTCGTAACATTTTTAAGTTTTCTATTGCCTTATCTGCTAACTTTTTATATTTTAGTTTCTTATCTTTTATTTTTTCTTGTAGTTCTGGTAATATTCCAAAGTTCGCATTCATTGGCTGAAAATTATTATTTGGAACAGAAATATATTTTGATAAAGCACCAACCATTGTATCTTCTGGAAAAATAATTTTTTTCCACTTTTCTTTACAATTACCAGTATTACTATCATTTTCATATTCTTTCTTTATCTTATCATCTTGTTCATTGCGTTTATTATCATCATTTTTTAAGGTTTTATATTTCTCTATAGCATTTAATCCTGCAACCAATCCTGAGGCAATAGATTCTACATAACCTTCTACTCCTGTAATTTGTCCTGCAAAAAATATGTTAGGATTTTTCTTTAAATTATATGTTTCATCTAATAACTCTGGTGAATTTATAAATGTGTTTCTATGCATAACACTATATTTTTCAAACTCTGCATTTTCTAAGCCTGGTATTAATCTAAATACTCTTTTTTGCTCTCCAAACTTTAAGTTTGTTTGAAATCCAACCATATTAAATAAATTTCCTTGCGAATTATCCTGTCTTAGTTGTACAACAGCATATGGTCTTTTCCCTGTTCTTAAATCTGTAAATCCTACTGGCTTTAATGGTCCAAAACGTAAAGTATCCATGCCTCTTTTTGCCATTACTTCTATTGGCATACATCCTTCAAAAATTTCTTTTTTTTCAAAATTATGTAGTTCTACTACTTCTGCATTTACAAGTTCATTACAAAAGTTTTCATATTCTTCTTTATTCATAGGTAAATTTATATAACTTTTATCTTGACTATTTATTCTATTTTTCCAATTTTCTATATCTTCGTCTTTTTTTCTTTCTTGCTCATATCTATTTCCATTAAATGCAATGTTTACATCTATTGAATCTTTATTTATTATTGGTGCAGCGGCATCATAAAAATATAAATTGTTGCTCCCTGTAATTTCTAATATTTCCTTAAACAATTTATCTGAAGTAAGTGGTCCTGTTGCTATAATTACTATACCTTCTTTTGCCAAATCTTTTATATGTAAGTTTTTGTTCCCTACTTCTTCTCTTATTATTTCAATATTCTCAATATTTTCAATTTCATTAGTAACTGTTTGTGAAAATTCTTCTCTGTCTACTGCCAAAGCCTGTCCTGCAGGTACCGCTGTTTTATCTGCTATTTTTATTAAAAGTGAATCTAATAATCTAAGTTCTTCCTTCAGAAGTCCACAAGCATTAGTATGTAAATTTGACTTAAAAGAGTTGCTACAAACTATTTCAGCTAAGTTTTTGTTTCTATGTGCTGGTGAAAATTTGTCTGGTTTCATCTCATATAATTTTACTTTTATTCCTCTTTTGGCTATTTGATAGGCAGCCTCTGTTCCTGCTAAGCCACCTCCGATTATTGTTATATAATCTTTCATGTGTCACCTCGTTATAAAAATATATACTTATTTCTATAATTCTAAATAAAAAATTTATTAATATTTATATTTATGTTTTATTCTTTATATTATTTTAGACTAATTTTATCATAAGTAGTTATTTTAGTATACCGTTATATTTAATTTTTTCCAAAAAAGAGATACATTGTGTTGGCACTGCCTTCATCATGTATCTCTCACTGAGGGAATTTAAATTATCCCTATACTGTTCTTTTTTCTACTAATCATTATCTCCTCTCTGAGTCATTTTGTCTTTCTCACTTTGTTTCAGGTACTCCGAAATCGCAGAAGAACAATCCTGCTTTTTGTATAAACTTATTTTTTCTCGTCGTTATCTCCTCCTCGCTAATGCCTTCGTAGTCATCCTGACCTCTTTCGAAAGAAATCTTAATCATCGTAGCCTCCCTAATTAAATTATCCTTATAGGTAGGGACAAACCAGTCAATGCACTCTTGTGCATTGTCGGGTGTAAGAAGTTCTTTGAGAACATCTTTACAATTTCTTCCCGTATTCTCGGAAATTTCTGTCCCTTTTTCCCAAATGGAGGACATTATGTATTCCTCCACTTCTTTTGCGAAGCTGTCAATGCTGTCATCTAGTACTCCTGTCATTTCGCAAGTTCTTTCGATTTTTTCTACCATGATTTCAACTCTTAAGTATTCAAGGCGAATGCTAAGTTTTACCTCTTTGAGCATTTTCTTCACTTCTTCTGCCAGCCCGATTTGGGCATACATCCGAACAGCCTTGTCGTTGGTGTTCTCGATGTTAGTAAAATATTGCATAGTCATAGGAACAACTCCCTCTAGGAAATAATTTGTAGCAATAGCTACTTATATATATTTTACCACATTTTCGGTTTTATGTAAAATTAAGTGAGAGAACTTACATTACAATGTTTAAATTTCATAAAAGAAAACACACGTTACTTGTCAATAGACTTATAACGTGTGTCTTCATTTTCGGAGCTTTACTTCTCGTTCAAACCTTCTTCAGAGTCGGTGAAGAGTCCTTCTACTGTTTTTTCAACAAATTGGTCTAAGATATTATTCAAACTTAACGCTTCTACTGACAACTTAACGTTATCCAGCATTTGTTCCAAAATCTCCGCAGCTAACTCTCTCGTAAGAGAATCTGCAACCTTTTGTTCCAAACTGGATAGGTCACCGCTCTTTATACACTCGCTAGTGCCTGTTTGAAGTGCCGCCTGTAGCAGATTGTCGTGAAATACCTCATCCAAAAACTGCTCGTTAGGCATCCTTACACCTGACCCATACTTTGCAATTGCCTTTCTTGCCACTTCATAGATTCTGTTGTAAGTCACCTCTTTCGACATTTTCACGAAATCATCACTGAGTAACCGTTCTTTTGCCTCTGCCAATTTCTCAGTTTTAAAGCACTTTTCGACCTCCTCCAATGTCACTGTAATTGCTTCTCTGTTTTTCCGGTTCATAGCTAAACACTCCTAAAATAAAAATTACAACAAAAGTTGTAATTTTTATTTTAACATATTTTCAGTATTTTGCAAATATTACTTTGTTTTAGCATAGTTTACAGTTAAAATTGTACATCTAATATAATCACTTGGTAACTAATATATATTCAATTAATAAACTAAAAATGCTATTACTCAAATAACTTCATAATATCTGCTTCTGAAAGTTTATTAATAAATGTTGTTTTGGTAGATAACATATTATCTACTAGCTTTTCTTTTCGTTTCTGTAATTCATATATTTTTTCTTCTATAGAATCTTTGGTAATTAGTTTATATACATGTACATTATTTTTTTGCCCTATTCTATAAGTTCTATCTGTAGCTTGATTTTCAGCTGATAAATTCCACCAAGGATCATAATGTATAACCATGTCTGCTCCTGTTAAATTAAGCCCTGTTCCGCCAGCTTTTAATGAAATCAAAAATATTTTAATATCTGGATTTGAATTAAATTCATCAACCAACTTAACTCTATCAGATACTTTTGTTTGTCCTGTAAGTTTAAAATAATTTATTCCAGATTTTTTTAATTCTTTTTCTACAATATCAAACATAGAAGTATATCCAGAAAATAGTAAAATTTTATGTCCTGCTGATATTGCATCTTTTATTACTTCTATGCATTGTGTTAACTTACTACTTTCACCTTTATATCCCTCCAAAAATAATGCTGGATGGCAACATATTTGTCTTAATCTCATTAATAAAGATAAAATTTTTATTTGGCTTTTTTCAAATCCATTTTCAGATAATTCTTGTACCACTTCTTTTTTTGCAATTGCTAAATATGATTTGTATAATTTTTCTTGTTCTTCTCCCATTTTATTATATAAAACTGTTATGCTTTTATCAGGAAGCTCTGTTAATACTTCTTTTTTTATTCTTCTTAATACAAAAGGTTCTATTAGTTGTTTTAGTTTTTCCATTGCTCCCTCGTCATTATCTTTTATTATTGGAGTTTCATATAGTTCTTTAAACTTCTTATGTCCAAATAAATACCCTGGCATTATATAATCAAAAATTGACCATAATTCAGATAATGAATTTTCTATAGGAGTTCCTGTTAAAGCATACCTTGTTTCTGCATTAACTACCTTTATTGCTTTTGAATTTTGAGTATTATTATTTTTTATATATTGTGCTTCATCTGCAATAGCATATTTAAATTCATAATTTTTTTCTTTGTATACATCTATATTCCTTTTTAATAATTCATATGATGTTATTATAATGTTATAACTAGGTATTTTATTTATTTGTTTTATCCTTTGACTTGTATTTCCACTAATTACTTCTGCTTTTAAAGTAGGTGCAAATCTTTTTGTTTCATTAAGCCAATTTAATGAAAGTGAACTTGGACAAATTACTATCGATGGTTTAGCATTTTTACCCTTCTCATTTATATAGGATAAAATAACTGCTAACATTTGAACTGTTTTTCCAAGTCCCATATCATCTGCAAGAATTCCTCCCAAATGATAGTTATCTAAAGTTTTTAACCATTTATACCCAACTTTTTGGTATGATCTCAAATCTGCATTTAAATTTTCTATTTTTATATCTTCATTACTGTCGTTTATTTCTAAATCATTTATAACTTTTTTATAGTTTTCATCTTGATATATGTTAGACGTTTTATATTTCTTTAAAAGTTTTTCTAAATAAATTCCTCTATATAATGGAACTTTTATCACACCTTCCTTTAAATCGTCATATCTTAATCCCATACCATCTAACATATTTGACAAAAGTTCTATGTCGTTATTATCTTCTAAATTTAAATAGTTTCCATCTTTTAGTCTATAGTATTTTTTTCTTAATCTATATTTTTCTAAAATATCTCCTATTTCATTTATGTCTAAACCTATTTCACTAAAATCTATATTTAATAAATTACTTTCTATTCTTACTCCTATAGAATTTATTTTAAATTGTCTTATTTCTCTGTTTTTAAAGTTATCTGTAGCTAGTACTTCAAATTTTTTCATATATATTTCTATATCATTAGATAAAAAATTATACATTTTTTCTTCATCAGCTAATATTAATCTATTATTTTTTACGTCCAGCATAAATCCTGTATTAATAAAAATATTTAAAGCATTATCTTCTTCAACTATGTTTCTAACTTCCTTTATATTTTGATTCAATAATGGATTAAATTCTTCTTTTCCATAGCAAAACTTTATGTCTGCAACAATTCTATTTTCTTTATCGTAATCTAAATATACTTTTACTCCCAACTCTTTTGGTGAATATCTTTCTATATCTTCTTGTGGAACATTTTTTATTTCTATATAGTCATTTAGTTTTGGTTTTATAATGCTAAAAAAGTCTTTAATTTCTTTTTCATCTTTTAGATATATTTCACCAGTATAATTCTTTTTATATATCTCTAATGTCTTTAAAATGGTATTTTCATATTCTTTATTACATTTATATAATTTGTCTTGTAACAATATATATATATAGTCTTTTCCATTCATAATTTCATAAGAATAAATGTCTATGTTTGGAGTAATTACATATGTATTTTCTTTATTTTTTTCTAACTCCAATTTAATATTAGGTTCTTCTGTTATAAACTCTATTTTTTCCTCTGTTTGACCATTAACAAATATTACTTTTCTATTATTTAATATTTCAAAAAGTTCATCTAATGCTGACTTAGAAAGTGTAATATTTCCTTCATTTAATTTTTTAGCATAATTTGAATAGATATTATTTGCTTCGTTAGTATATTTTATAATCTCTGCATATTTTAAAATGAAATCCAATAAACCTAGACTTTCTGTTTCAAAAGAGCTTTTCTCATGTTTAAACTCTAATTTAGATCCATATTTATAGATTTCACCATTTATCATTTTTTCATAAAATTCTACTAAATTTTTTAGTTTATATAGTTGAACCGTTCCTATTTTAAACTCTACTTTTAAGCTTCTATGAAATTTATCATAAAAAAATGTTGGCTCTATATGTATGTTTTCGTCTAAATTTCTTGTATTTTGAACATTTTTTTCGTTCTCAACAGTCAAAAAGGTATTTACTAATTGTTTAAATACCTTTTTATTTTCTTCATCACCTATTCTATTATTATTTAAAATCATATGACTACCCCTAATAATTCTACTAAATATGTATTATACAATATGTTTTTTTATTTTACAAGAAAAAATTTTGTATAATTTCAAAAAAACTGTCATAAAATGAAATGCCCCCGTTTAGTAGACACAATAAAAAAGACTATTGTGTTTAAATCTAAACGGAGATGTATTTCATATGACAGTTTTTTATTATTTTCAATTCATATTATTTTTTTGTTTTAGTTTTTTTAGTAGTTCTTTTCCTTCTAGTCTTCCTTGCTTTTTTTACTATTTTTTCTTCTGATGGTGTCCATTTTTCTCCAACTTTTGGTTTATTCCATGAAATATAGTTACAAGATGCAGGATTATTTTCACAAATATAATATTTTTTTCCTCTTCTTGTTTTCCTTATTTGCACTTTTGATCCACATACTGGGCATGGTACATCTATTGTTTCAACTATTGGCTTAGTATTTTTACATTCTGGGTATCCAGGGCAAGCTAAAAATTTTCCATACTTTCCATATTTTACAACCATCATTCTTCCGCATTTTTCACATGGCACATCTGATACCTCTTCAACTAGCTCAACGTGTTCTAATTCTTTATCTACTTTTTCAATCTCTTTTTCGAAAGGTCCATAAAACTCTCTAATTACTTTTTTCCATTCTTCTTGTCCTTCTGCAATTTTATCAAAGTCTTCTTCTATTTGTGCTGTAAATTCAACATTAATAATATCTGTAAAATTTTCTGTAAGAAGATTGTTAACTATTTTTCCTAAATCTGTAGGAATTAATTGTTTTTGCTCTTTTTCTATATATCTTCTATCTATTATAGTAGTAATAATTGGTGAATATGTACTTGGTCTTCCTATTCCCTTTTCTTCTAGTACTTTAACTAAACTAGCTTCTGTGTATCTTGGAGGTGGCTCTGTAAAGCTTTGTTTTGCATCTAATTTCTCTTTTATTACTTCTTGGTTGACTTCCAATTCTGGAATACTTGTATCTTCCTCCTCTGCTACACCATCAACCATTTCTCCATATAAAGTCATAAAACCTTTAAATTTTAATGTTTGCCCACTAGCTCTAAAATTATATGAATTTACATTTATAGAAGCTGAAACTGTATCGTATAAAGCTGCAGACATTTGGCTTGCTATAAATCTATTATATATTAATCTATATAGTTTATATTGGTCTAAAGTTAAATCTCCTTTAATTTTCTCTGGTGTTAAATCTATATATGTTGGTCTTATTGCTTCATGAGCATCTTGAGAATTTTGTTTTGCTTTGTAGTATCTATTTTCATAATACTTTTCACCATATGTAGAAACTATATATTCTTTAGCAGCACTTCTTGCCTCTTCTGAAATTCTAGTAGAGTCAGTTCTCATATATGTAATTAAACCTACTGTTCCTTTTTCTGCTACTCTTACACCTTCATATAATCCTTGTGCCACAGACATTGTCTTTTTTAAAGTAAAGCTTAATTTTCTTGAAGCTTCTTGTTGCATAGTACTAGTTGTAAATGGTGGTGCTGGAGTTCTTTTCTTTTCTCCTTTTTTTACATCATCTACTATAAACTTACCATTTTTTATATTTTTTAATATTTCATCTACTTCTTCTTTTGTATGTATATCTACTTTTTTTCCATCTTTTCCATAAAATTTAGCTTCAAATTTCTTTTCGGATTTAGGTTCTATTAAAATGGCATATATATTCCAATATTCTTCTGGTATAAAATTTTCTATTTCTTCTTCTCTATCAACAATAAGTTTTACCGCAACAGATTGAACACGTCCTGCAGATAAACCTCTTTTTACTTTCTTCCAAAGTATTGGGCTTATTTTATAACCCACAATTCTATCCAATACTCTTCTAGCTTGTTGTGCATCTGTTAAATTCATATCTATTGTTCTTGGATTTTTTATAGCTTTTTGAACAGTTTCTTTTGTTATTTCATTAAATGTAACACGGCATAAAGAATCTACAGGAATATCTAATATATAAGCTAAGTGCCATGCAATTGCCTCTCCTTCACGGTCAGGGTCAGTTGCAAGATATACTTTGCTACATTTTTTAGCTTCGTTTTTTAAAGATTTTATTAAATCTCCTTTTCCTCTTATATTTATGTATTCTGGTTCAAAGTCATGTTCAATATCTATTCCTAATTTTGATTTTGGTAAATCTCTTATATGTCCCATAGAAGCCATTACTTTAATATTCCCACCTAAGAATTTCTTAATTGTATTAGCCTTTGCAGGTGATTCCACAATTATTAATTTATCTGGCATTTCTTCTCTCCTTTTTCTAGTCTCCAAAATATAATAGCTTATATTTACACTTTTTGCAAGTAATACTAAAAAAAAGATTAGAATTTTACTAATCTTTTGTTTATTTTTAGTAGTTTACTAAATCTTCTAATACATCATCTAGTCCTGTTGGCGTAACTTTATATGCCATAAGAAGATTTAAAATATTATCTACATCTTTTTCCTTTAGTTTTATATTAGTTACTTCTTTTTCTTCTATTTCCAAAGTTTTTTCTGATTTTCTTTTTTTAATAATTCCTATTCCATATAATTCTAAATTTCTTTTTTCTATATTGCTTTTTGTCTTATAATATTCTAGTTCTATTTCTCCAGCATTAATTTCTTCTGAATCATTATTATCTATAACTGTACTACCATAAAAAGTTTTAAGATTATTCAATATACTTTTCCTCCTTTCTTAAAACTGCGATAGAAAAACTATATATTATAATCTTGTACTTTTCAAGGTTTTTCCGTCCTCAATATATTACATAATTCGACGTATATTTTATCTTCTACATCTTTAATTGAAACTTTATGTGCATTTTTGCCCATTTCTTCCATTTTACTTTTATCATTTATTATCTCATTTATTGTCGAATTTAATATTTTTTCGTCTAATTTTGAATCCAAAATTATTTTTGCAGCATTAACATTTTCTAATACTCTTGCATTATACTCTTGATGATTTTCTGTTGCATATGGAAATGGAATAAATATACTAGGTTTACCAACTACTGATATTTCTGTTATTGTCATAGCACCACTTCTACTTACTACTAAATCTGCACAATTCATTACTTCTTCCATATTATAAATATATGGTAATATTTTTACATCTTTTATATTATTTATACTAATATTTAAGCTTTTTAGTTTTGACTTTATCTCATCATATTGATTAGGTCCTGTAGCCCATATTATTTGATAATTTGTATTTAAATGTTCATTTATAATATTTATTAGGCTTTCATTTATTCTCTGTGCTCCTTGACTACCACCAAACACTAATAAAATTGGTTTATTAGTATTTAATCCTATTTTATTTATAATATCTTCTTTTTGCTTTTGGGTTAAATTTAATTTTTTTACTTTGGTAGGATTTCCTACAACTACTATATTTTTAGCTTTTGGTATTCTTTTTTTTGCATCCTCAAATCCTAATAGTATAGTATTTGCTTTTTTGGAAAGTATTTTTATAGCTACACCTGGGAAGGCATTACTTTCATGTAATACTATTGGCACAGATTTTTTGCTTGCTGCTAATCCTACTGGAACACAAATATATCCACCTGTTCCTATCATAATATCAGGTTTTACTTCTTCTATTATCTTTTTTACTTGTTTAATAGATTTAAATGTTTTATAAATCTTTTTTATATTATCTATTGAGATTTTTCTGTTAAATCCATATGCATCTATTGTTTTAAGCTCATATCCGGCTCTTGGTACTAAATCATTTTCTAGACCCCTATCTGTTCCAATAAAAACTATTTTGGAATTTGGCTCTTCTTGTTTTATTTTATTTGCTATTGCTAAAGCAGGATTTATATGTCCTCCTGTTCCTGCTGCTGCTATTATAACTTTCATAAAATCCCCCTAATTTTACACTTTTTTGCTTGCTCTAGAAACATTTAACAATATTCCCATACTTGCTAAAAGTATTAATAATGCAGTTCCTCCATAGCTAAAGAATGGAAGTGACATACCAGTTACTGGCATTAAACCTGTAACAACTGCAATATTTATAATTACTTGTACTCCTATTAATGTAGTTATACCTACAGCTAATAATCCTCCAAAAGTATCTGGTGCTCTCATTGCTGTCAATATTCCTCTCCATATTAATACAGCAAATAATGCAATTATTACAAAGCATCCAATAAATCCTAGTTCTTCTGCTACTATTGAAAATATAAAGTCATTTTGTGGCTCTGATATATACAAGAATTTTTGCTTACTTTCTCCGTAATCCCACACCAAAAAGACCACCTGAACCAATGGCATAAAAACTTTGTATTACTTGCCAACCATCTCCTGTAGGATCTGACCAAGGGTCTAAAAATGACAATATTCTACTTAATCTAAATCCTCCAGCATCTTTTGCTTGCATATATACAAGCAATCCAGCTATTCCAGCTATTCCTACTGCTCCTGTAATCCATACATATAACATTCTAATTCCTGCTGCTATCATCATCACACCTACTATGGCAGCTATTACAATACATACACTTAAGTGATTTTGTACAAAAAATAGTATTAGAAAAGGCGGTATTAAAAATGCTAATGGTCTAATAAATCCTCTCCAAAAATCTGTAATTTCAGATTTATGGTCTGCTAAATAACCTGCATAAAAGATAATTAATAGAACTTTCGCTACTTCTGATGGTTGAAATCTTAATGGACCAAGTTCTAACCATCTTGTCGCTCCACTTGAGTTTGAACCAAGTCCTGGAACAATAACTAATATTAATAGAATATTGGCTACTATATATGCTGGCCAATAAAATTTTTTATATATATGATAATCTATTTTTGAGATAATTATCATAGCAATGACTCCAACAATTCCAAAAATCAATTGTCTTACTACATATGTATAGCTTTTACCATTTTCTGCCAAAGATGTTGGCGCACTTGCAGATAAAACCATTACAATTCCAGTTGCAAGTAAAACTAATACAACAATAAATAGTACAAAATCAAATTTATTTTTTATGAAGTTACTAGTTTGGTTAACTTTTTTGTTCATTCTTCCTCCATACTTATATAATCATTAGTCCTAGCACGCAACAAACTAATGTAACCATGCTAAATACAGCCACCACTTTATTCTCCTTCCAACCTGACAATTCAAAGTGATGATGAAGTGGTGCCATCTTGAAAATTCTTTTACCAGTTCTTTTAAAATGTGCTACTTGAATAATAACAGATAATGTTTCTAATATAGGAACTAAAGCAATAATTAATAACAATAGTGGCATTTTTAAATATATTGCCATTCCAGCTATAGCCACTCCTAATAACAATGATCCTGTATCTCCCATCATAACTCTTGCTGGATATAAATTAAATACTAAAAATCCTAAACATGCACCTATTAATATTGCACCAAACACTGTAATTTCTTTTACACCAAAAACTATACTAATAACAGTAAGGCATGCCACTATAATTGTTGTAACACTAGTAGATAGTCCGTCTATACCGTCTGTTAAATTTATAGCATTAGTTGTTGAAAGAAATACTAATACTACAAATGGGACAAATACCCACACTGGAATAGTAAAATATATATCTGCAAATGGGATATATATTTGTGGTTCAAAATGCATTACTTCTGTTAAATACAATGAAAATCCAACTGATACTATCAAGAGACCTATCATTTTATAAGCTGGCTTTAATCCTTTAGTGTTTTTCCCTATTAATTTTTTTAAGTCATCTATTAGTCCTATTATTCCAAACCCTAGTGTAACAGCAATAATTGGAAGTAAATTTTGTGCCATTTGACTTTCCCCTGCATCTTCTGATCTAGCATAGTCAAAATACATAAACATTCCTACAACTAGAATTACTATAATCATTATTATTCCACCCATAGTTGGAGTACCTTGTTTTTTTAAATGTGACTGTGGTCCATCTTCTCTTTCTATTTGACCTACCTTTAATTTTTTTAATAACGGTATAATAATAAAGGATAAAATAACTGTTGCTACAAAAGACAGCAGTATTATTTTTGTTTGAAATTCCATATTTCCTCCTTCGTAAGGTTTCTTATATCTTTTATAAATTTTCTATAATTTCTTGCACTATTTCTTTTTCACAAAAAGGATACTTTTTATGATTAATTTCTTGAGTCAATTCATGTCCTTTCCCAGCTATAATTACAATGTCATTTTTTCTTTCCATTTTTATAGCTTTCTCTATAGCTTCTCTTCTATCTACTATACATTCATATTTTCCTTTTGTTTTTTTTATTCCTTCTTCTATTTGATTTACGATACTTTCTGGATCTTCTGTTCTAGGATTATCAGATGTAATTATAGTATAATTTGCAAGTTTTCCTGCTATTTCTCCCATAATTGGTCTTTTTAATGCATCTCTATCTCCTCCACATCCGAATACACAAATTACATTTCCTATAGTATATTCTTTAGCTGATTGTAATATATTTTCTAAACTTTCTGGAGAATGGGCATAGTCTATCATAACTTTTAGTTCTTTTTTATTATCAATTAATTCACTTCTTCCTGGAACTCTTACATTTAATAAAGCTTCTTTAATATTTTCTGTACTACATCCTAGTTGTGTACCGACACAAATTGCTGCTAGTGCATTATAAACACTAAATCTACCTGGTATTCCTACTTTTACTCTTTCATTTCTGTCATTTATTTTTACTTTGAAGTCTGCTGTAGTATTGGTTACTGTTATATCTTTTGCTATTAAATTTGCTGGATTATCAACACCATATGTTTTTATACTACTATCTGGTAATAAATTTGGAAGCTTTGCAGTATAGATATTATCTATATTAACATAGCAATACTTACACATCTTTAATAATTTTACTTTTGAATTGAAATAATCTTCCATATCTGGATGTTCTTTTTCACTAATGTGATCTTCTGAAAAGTTTGTAAATATTCCTATATCAAATTCGCATCCATCAACTCTTGATAATTTTAAGCTTTGAGAAGAAACTTCCATTACAACTACTTGACATCCTTCATCTGCCATCATTCTAAATAATTTTTGTAACTCTAAACTTTCTGGAGTTGTTCTATCATTATCTCCTAAACTTTTTCCGTTTATATAAGTGCAAATTGTACCTATTAATCCTACTTTAATTCCTTGCTTTTCCAACATGTCTTTAATCATATAAGTTGTAGTAGTTTTTCCTTTTGTTCCAGTAACTCCTATTAATTTAAATTTCCTTGATGGATTTTTATAAAAGTTGCAAGCAACAATTGCAAGTGCATGCCTTACATTTTCTACTAAAATAATAGTTACTTCATTTGGTATAGATAAAATTATATTTTTATCTATATCATATTGTGCCATAATTACTTTAGCACCATTTTTTATAGCCTCTCCTATGTATTCTTCACCATTTGCTTCAAACCCGTTTATTACTACAAACATATCACCTGGCTTTACTTCTTTGGAATTGCTTACGACATTTGGTATATCTAAATTTAGTTCTCCCTTCGCCTTTATTTTTTCCAATCCGTACAATATTTCTTTAAGTTCCATAATCGCATCCTTTCCATTATACACTACTCCGATTATAATCGGTTACATTATATAACTAAATTAAAATTTTGTATACCTTTTTTTGACTTTTTTTCTCATCATACGTTTATATTACTATTTTATTATTCCTAGTAACTAACTATTACTTTTGTTCCTTTGTTTAATTTAATTCCTTCCTTAGGTAATTGTTCACTTATTATTGTATTTGCCTCATCTAATTCTTCTGCTTCTCCTATATCTATATCAAGACCTATTTCTTCTAATATTCCTCTAGCCTTTTTTATACTTATTCCCTCTATATTAGGAACTTCTACTTTTATTTCTTCTTCTGCTTCTTCATTTTTTTGTGCATCTAAATATGGTAATACTTCCGAAAAAATTTGACCTCCAACTGGTGCTGCAACACCTCCTCCTTGGTGTCCTCCTTCACCTGTTGGATTATACAATGTAATAAGAACTACTACTTCTGGATCTTCTATTGGGGCAACTCCAACAAATGATGTAACGTATTTATTTGTATTTACCCCATCTTCTGATGTTCCTGTTTTTCCTCCTATACTATATCCTTTTACCTGTGCATTTTTTCCTGTTCCCTCACTAACAACACTTTCCATCATGCTTAATACATCGTCTGCAGTTTCCTTTGAAATTACATTTTCTTCTGTTTCCACTGCTACTTCTGTTCTTTCTCCTGTAGTACTATCAATTTTTGCTTTAACAATTCTAGGTTTTACATATGTTCCACCATTTGCAATTGTTGAAACACCTGTAATCATTTGAATTGGAGTAATTTCAAACCTCTGACCAAATGATATTGTTGCAAGTTCTACAGGGCCTACTTTATCTTCTTTTAGAAAAATGCTACTTGCCTCCCCTGGTAAGTCAATTCCAGTTTTTTTCAAAAATCCAAATTTATTTAAGTAACTATAGTATGTACTAACACCTATTTTCTGTCCTATTCCTATAAAAACCGGATTACAAGAATTCATTAATGCTTCTCTTAAACTTTGTGAACCATGTGGTCTATAATATCTCCAACAATTTATTCTTACTCCAGCTATTTCAATACTTCCTGTGCAATTAAATTCTCCTTCTTTATCTGTGGTTGTTATTCCTTCTTCTAACGCTGCTGAAGCCGTAAATAATTTAAATGTTGAACCTGGCTCATATGTATCTGCTACTGCTTTATTTCTCCACATAGCCTGCATTTGTTTCGTTTTTTCACTACTTGATAAACTATCCCATACCTCTTTCATTTCATCTGTACTTGGTTCATATGGACTATTCAAATTATAATTTGGATATCCTGACATTGCTAATATATCCCCTGTTTTAGGATTCATTATAATTATATTTCCTCCATCAGTAGTTTCATTATCTATACATGCCTCTTTTAGGTATTTTTCTGCAATTCCTTGAATTGTAGCATCAATAGACAATACTAAATCAGTCCCATCTACTGGTTCAATATAATTTTCCGATTCATCAGAAATTTCACCACCTCTAGCATCTGTTACTTTTATAATTTTTCCCTTTTCTCCTTTTAATTCATCCTCATAAATTGCTTCTATTCCATCTAACCCTTGATTATCTGCTCCTGTAAATCCTATTACTTGAGAAGCCAAATTATTATATGGATAATATCTTTTTGTATCTTCGTCTATATTTATTCCACTTGTTATATTATTTTCTTGCATCCATTCTCTTAGCTCATCTGTTTTATTTTTCTCTACTTTTTTTACAATAGTTTCTATAGAACTGTTTTTATTTACTTTTTTTAAAGCAGTTTCATAATCTAATTCAAATATGTTGCTAAAAGCCATTGCTACTTTTTCTTTATCTTCTTCTGCAATATTTACAGGATTTACTGTTACTGTTTCTACTGTACTACTTACTGCTAAAATATTTTTTCCTGTAGCATCATATATTGTTCCTCTTCTTGGATTTATATTTCTTCCTAAAGTTTGTTGCATATATGCCATATTACTTATTTCTTCCCCCTGAACAAATTGTATATATGCAATTTTTCCAAGAATAATTATAAAAATAATAAATGATATAAATATTATATTTTTCATTCTTTTTTTTCTATTTATTTCACTTATTTTTATATTTCCTGTATCTATTTTTATTTTGTTTTTTCTTTGTAATTTTTTATTCTTTTTTTCCAATTTCTTTTTTAATTTCTCAGAATTATTTTTTTCGTCTTTTTTTAAATTTTTTAGTTTTTGTATTGCAGTTTTTTTTATTTTTATTTCAGGAATAGTAACCTCTTTTTTCGTCTTTCGCTTCTTTATTTTTTTCATGCTACCACTTCCTCTTTTCATAGTTGTTATTACACAATTTTATTCACTTATCCCCAAAAAAGACTTAATTTATATTCTTATTTTTTTGCAAAAAAAACTAAGACATTAATAATTTTTTAGTCCTAGTTTATAAAATCCATTATATTATTTAATATATTTTCCCACCATGTTGGCTCTGTATTTATTATTACTTGTTCTGTAGCAGGTTCTACATAGTCTTTCTTTGGCAAACTAATATATACTTTTTGTGAAGCATCTAATTTTTGCATTCCCAATGTATCTTTTGCTGCCTTTTCCACATTTGCTAAATTCAAACTATTTTGTATATTTGCTCTAGCTTGTTCGTTTTCTTTTCGCAATGTAGATAGCTCTTGTTTTAAATCTTCTTTTTCATCAAACTTTACATTTATTAAAGAGTTTTGATAACTTAAGGCAAATAATAGTGCAAAACCAGCAATTACATATAGTACTGTTTTAGCATGTGGTTTAAGTTTTCTTTTAGGCTTAGGCTCTTTGTTCTTATTTGGTTCTATTTTTGCTTTTTTGGTTTTATTTATATTTTTCTTTTTCGCTTTTTTTGGTTCATATTCAGGTGCTACTTTTCTTGGGCTAGTTTCATATTGATATGCGCTATTTTTATAGCCTGCCATAAGTTATTTTCACCTCCTCATTTGTTTTATCTTCTTTCAAAAATTCTTAATTTTGCACTTTTAGATCTTGAATTTTTTTCTTTTTCTTCTTCTGATGCTTCTATTGGTTTTTTATTAATAATTTTTCCTAGTGACTTTGCTCCACATACGCAATATGGTAGGTCACTTGGGCATGTACATTTTCCTTCTGCTTCAACATAAGCTTTTTTTACAGCCCTATCTTCTAATGAATGAAATGTTATAACCACTAATCTTCCATTATGTTTTAAAGAATTAATACAATCTAAAATGGTTTTATACAACGGTTCTATTTCATTATTTACTTCTATTCTAATTGCTTGAAAAGTCCTTTTTGCTGGATGCCCATCCTTTTGCTTCGAAAGTGGTATAGACTTTTTTATAATTTCAACTAATTCACTAGTTGTCTCTATACTTTTTTCTTTTCTATATTTACAAATATTTTTTGCAATTTGTTTAGAAAATCTTTCTTCTCCATATTCCCAAATAATATTTGAAAGTTTTTCTTCTGGATATTTATTAATTACATCTTTTGCTGTAAACTCTTGTGATTTGTCCATTCTCATGTCTAGGTCGGCATCAAGTATATAACTAAATCCTCTGTTTCTTTCATCTAGTTGATATGAAGAAACTCCTAAATCAAGCAAAATTCCATCCACTTCATTTATTTTTAAATATTCTAAGATTTCTTTTATATTATCATGATTTCCATGTATGTATTTTACGTTTGAGTAACTTTTAAGTTTTTGTTTTGAAGCATTAAGTGCTTCTTCATCTCTGTCTATTCCTATAAGTAGTCCATCTTTAGATAATCTTTTTACAATTTCAAAACTATGACCAGCTCCCCCCATTGTTCCATCTACATATATGCCATTAGCTTTAATATTTAGTCCTGTTATACATTCTTCTAATAATACTGGTTCATGTTTAAATTCCAACTAATATTCCACCTTTAAAAAATACTTAATATTAGCATAAGCAGTTGGTACTACGAGAATACCAACTGTATATGCTAAACTTATGTTTTTTTCTTTTGTTTTCTCTTTTTTACTTTTTTCTTTCGTTTTGATATTATAAATTTTAAGAAACAAATAATTTTTCCTATGTATATTACTTAAATTTTTCTTTAGTAAAATTATTTACTTCTTCTTTTGTACAGGTTTACATTAGTTTCTTTTTTATTATCTTTAGTAGGTTTTAAACCTTTTGTTCTTTATACCTTTTGTTAATTTAAACCTTTATCTTTTGTTTGCTTTTTTCTTTTGTTCTTTAAATTTTTTTCTTTTGTTTATTAATACTTATCTTTTGTTTAAATTTATATAAACTTTTACAAGTTATATAACGTATGTTATATTCCAAGCATTGTCATGTTTTCTGCTATTTGGTCTGCTGAAATATTTTCGTCACTATTATATGCTTTCCATTTATCCTTGTTCCAAATTTCTATTCTAGTACCTACACCTATAATAACAGCTTCCTTTTCTAAATTTGCATACTCTCTTAAATTGCTACTTATTAAAAATCTACCTTGCTTGTCCATTTCACATTCAATTGCACCAGATAAGAAAAATCTTACAAAATCTCTAGCATTTTTATTTGTAAGTGGAAGTGTTTTTAGTTTTTCTTCAAAGTTTGCCCATTCGCTTTTTGAAAATCCAAACAAACAGCCATCTAAGCCTTTTGTAACTATGAATTTTTCGCCTAAGTCTTCTCTAATTTTTGATGGTAATATTAATCTGCCTTTTGTGTCTAGAGAATGCTCAAATTCACCAATAAGCACTTTGTTTCACCCCTTCAACTTTTCGTGGCACTTTCTACCACTTTTCTCCACTTCAATTAAATTGTAATACAAGACTTTACAAATAGCAAGTATTTTTTGAAATTTTTTTAAATTTTTTAAAAAATATTTTTTATTAAATTAATTTTAGTTTTATTTAATAAATTATATTGCTTAAATTTTCTATATAAAAAAGCAACTAATCTTAAACGAAGTGAACCCTCCTTATTAAACTTTTTTG
>JAGHJM010000068.1 GCA_017886645.1 Clostridia bacterium | reverse complement strand
TCTCTAACCATTGAAGAACAAAAGAAATTAGTAGATTATTTAAATTCTGTAAAATATGAAAAATGTCATAAGAAATATCTGTTTTTATTACTATTAACTACAGGAATGAGAATTGGAGAAGCATTAGTTTTAGATTATGAAAAAGATATTGACATGGTAAACGGAAAAATTTATATAAGAAAAACTCAAACTAAAAATACTGCTGGGAAAGCAATAATTGGTGAAACTGCTAAAACTGAAAATGGTGAAAGAATTTTAACTATGACCAATATTAGTAAACGAATAGTTGAAGCAGCACTAGAGCATAAAATACCAAATAAAAATCATCTACTATTTTGTAAAGAAGACAAAACAATGTATATAGAAAACACTATTAATAGTAGTATAAAAAGAATTGCACTAAAACTTGGAATAGGCATATATGAGGATAAAGATAAAAAAGGTCAAATCGTTCAAAAGACTGATGTTCATACACATATGTTAAGAGGAACATTTGCTACTAGGTGCGCTGAAGCTAAGATTGCTCCAGCAGTTTTGAAAAAGATATTAGGACATTCAGATATTACAGTTACAATGCAATATTATGTTGATGTAGATAGTGAATTCGAAAATTCTGAAAATAAGAATGTTGAAAAATATTTAATTGGTAAAGAAATTTTTGGAGTTGACTTTTCAGCAGAAGATAAAAGTGATTGAAATACTAAAGAAAATCCGACAATATTTGTTGAAATTTTAAAGTATATAAAATAGTAAAACTTCAACAAAAAATTTCAACAATTTAAAATAATTCTTTGAAAATATTGATATATAAAGAAAAATAGCATTTGAGGAGTTACCTCGCCTCGACCATTTTTTATAGAAATTACTCAAAAAAGGGTAATTTCTTTTTTTGCCTCAGAATAGCCATTTTCAGCCATATATCAGTTTTTTAAACACTTTACAAAAGTGCTTAACTTTATCCAAAAGTATCTAAAAATATTTCACAATATTTCACAATTGCATTATAATTTTTCTAATTTTTATTTCATACACATTATAAATGCATTAAAAAAGCAGCTTCAAGAACAGTCAGTCGACCAAATTTCTTGAAGCTGCTAGCGAGCTGTTACTTGTACTGAGCATGGTGGCGAACAGCCACATACCCAGAGGCAGTCTGCTCAACGTAGGCTTCCAACTCGATCCACCCATGTAGCGGATCATGCACTGCACGGATGTCCTCCAGGACCTTCATGGCCTCTCTTTCAGTGGGCCGAGCGAACCCAGAGCGAAACACCTCCTCATATCTCAGTTCTTTTCCATCATGGTACTTAGGCGCTTTCATGTAACATACCTCCTTGGGTTTTTATACTTACTATTATACCACTTTTTTTTATTTTTTTCAAATATATGTAAATTAGTATTGCTTCCATATCCTATTATTCTATACTAAAACATAATCTGTATAATTAAATTTTCATCTATATATTTAGCTAAAATTTTTCCTCCGTTTAATTCTACTAATTGTTTTGCAATAGAAAGTCCAAGTCCAGTAGATTTTTTAGCATTTTCTACCGTAAAATATCTATCAAAAATTTTTTCTACCGTTGTTGCATCTAACATTCTTGCTTTATTAGAGAAAGTTATTATTCCATTATCTCCCAATTCAGCTTTAAAATTTCCATTACTATATTTACTTATGTTTGATAAAATATTTTCAAATATTCTCACTACAGAAGCTTTATTTAACATTTTATATATTTTATTTTCACAAATTGATATTTCTGGTGTAATACCATTTTCTTTAAAAACTGTATAATAACTTACTAATACTTCCTCTAGCACTTCATTTATGCAACATTTTTCTTTATTCAATTCTACATTATTATCTATAGCTTTGGAATAATCAAATAGTTGTTCCGTAAGTTCTACTAATTCATTTGATTTATTATAAATTATACTTAAGTATTTTTCTTGCTCTTTAGATAATTTATCATTCTTCATTAAATCAATATATCCATTTATAGCAGTTAATGGGGTTCTTAAATCATGTGAAATATTAGTAACAACTCTTTTTAGCTCTTGATTTCCATTTTCATATTGTAATTTTTGTTTTCTTAGTTCTTTAAGATTTATATTTAAAGTTGTTGCTAATTTTTTTATATCTTCATCTGATGAAGATATATTTATTAAATTATTAGTATCTGTATTTAATATATCATTTAAAGAATCACTTATTTCTTTTATAGCTCTTTTAAAAAAGTAAATTTTTAAACACATAAAAATACATAAAATAAATAACATTATAATTAAAATATACAATGCTATATCCACACTTTCCACTTACTTTAACTCCTTTTTTGTGAATAAATATATTCCAATAATATTTATAATACATATAATTATAACAGAATATATTGGCATTTGATATAAATATTCTGTATCACCGCTTCCTATTTCCATAGCTTGACCTTGTGGAATTAATAGATAGATTACTCTCGCCATTTTAACTATTTCATCTCCTGGATATCTTGGATCTGGCTTTTGGCTAATTATTTCGGTAACTCCATTTTCATCAGTATATGTATTTGTTATATATGGATCTGCATTAGCTGTTAGTCCAAAAGAACTTTGTGCAATAAACATTGCAATAAAAAGAAATATACTAATTGTTGCTGAAACCGTTATCTCTGAACATACCATTGTTATAAAAGTATAAATAGAACAAAATGCTATAATAATTAGAATTACATTTAATATATACATTAAAAATTCTTGTACTGGCATTTGTAAGCCACCAAACATTGGAATACCAATTGCTAACATTATTACAAGATAAATTAACTCACATAATATTGATGTAACAATACTAATTATAAGGTTTACTAAATAAATAGAAATTCTGCTATGTCCGAACTATTATTTTATTTCTAATAATTCCTTCCGAATATTCTTTTCCTACAAATATACTAACAAATATGCCTATGAAAAGTCCTATATACATTATAAAATTGTCTATAATTGTATCTAATACTATATCTTTTTCATGTGTAAACAAAGTAAAAACAGCAATTACCACTGTTATAAATATAAAAAGCCAAAATATAATGTCTTTTTTTAACCTAAAAAAACCTGCCTTTAATAATTTATACATTGTCTGCACCTCCTATTAAATTCAAATAATAGTTTTCAAGAGATTCGTCTTTTTCTTGCATGTTATTTACTATACAATCTCTTTTAGAAAGTGCAATAACAAAGTCTGAAATGTTTATTTTATCATATATATCAATTATTTCATCAGAAATAACTTTATACTGTATTTTATTTTCTTCTAAATATTTAACACATTCTTTTACGTTGTTTACATTTATTTGTGTTTTCTTTCTAAAATTTTGCTCTAATTCCTCACTACTAATTTCTTTAACAATTCTACATTTATCGATGAAGCCATAACATGTTGCAATTTTAGATAGCTCATCTAAATAATGGCTTGAGATTAGAAAAGTAATTCCTTTTTCTTTATTTAATTTTAAAATTAATTCTCTAATCTCAATAATTCCTTCTGGGTCTAGTCCGTTTATAGGTTCATCTAAAATAAGTAAATCTGGATTTCCTACTAATGCTATTGCTATTGCTAATCTTTGTTTCATTCCTAAAGAAAAATGTTTTGCAGTCTTTTTCCCCGTATCGTCTAACCTTACTAGTTTTAATATTTCATGTAAATTATCAAAATTAGGAATCCCTATGACTTTATACTGCTCTTTTAAATTATCTTCTGCTGTCATGTCAAGACATATTGATGGAGATTCTATAATTGCTCCTATTCTTTTTCTTGCATTAATTATCTTACGACTTTCATTTGAAATTCCATACAAAGTGTATGTCCCCAATGTTGGTTTTTGTAATCCACAAACTATTCTAATTAATGTAGTTTTACCTGCACCATTTTTCCCAATAAGTCCATATATAGAACCTTTTGGTATGTGCATATTTAAATTGCTTAATACTTTAAAACGACCATATTTTTTTTCTAAATTATGTGTTTCTAATATATATTCCATAACCTCCTCCTCTCAATATTTATTTTATTATTAAATAGTTAAGAAATCGGTTAAGAAAATAGTTAAAATTCAGTTAAGATTTTACTCGTGAATTTTAAACCCTATGCCCCATACAGATTCTATATATTCTTCTTGAGTTACACTTCGTATTTTCTTTCTTATATTACTTATATGAACTTTTAATGAGTTTTCATCACAATCTAAAGTATCATCGCTAATTAATTCAAGTAATTTGCTCTTTGTTACTACTTCTTTTGGATTTATAAGTAATTGTTTTAATATCGCATATTCTGTTTTAGTTAAATGTAATTTTCTATCTTTAATATATAAGGTATGTTTGTCTTCTTTTAAATACATATCCTTATACTTCAACTCTTTTCTTTCTTTTCTATCTGCGTTAATTCTTAATTGAACTTTAATTCTTGCTAAAAGTTCTTCTTTATTAAATGGTTTTGTTATATAGTCATTTGCCCCATTTAGCAATACATTTACTTTATCTTCCGGAGATATTTTTGCACTAATAACTATAATAGGAATATTTTTTACTTTTTTTATAATTTCTTCTCCGCTTAATCCAGGAAGCATTAAATCTAATAAAATTAAATCTATTTTTTCTTTTTCTAGCATCATTAAAGCTTCTGTTCCTGAATAACTATTTATAACTCTATAATTTTCTTTTTGTAAAATTTCTTGTATTAAGTTATGAATATCAATATTATCTTCTACAATTAATATCGTTTTCATTATTTTCTCCTAAATAACCTTCAATCTTTATTATTATTAATTTTATTGTTTTTATTCTGACTATTACCCAAATTCTAACATAAAAGCAAGTAATTATCAATTAATTACTTGCTCTAATAAAAATATAATTTAAATTAGGATTACTTTCCTGATAAAAACATATCTTTATTTTTTTATGTCTTCATCATTTTTCCTAATTTCTAAACATAGTTCCTTAAATCTCTTTTTACTTATAAATTTTAGACTTTCGGAACTCAATAAGCCTTCCTCCATAGCAATTTTATTCCATTCACTTTCAGACGGAATATTTTTTAGCTCTCTTATCTTTTGTAGGGATTTTTCATAAAATTCATGCATAAAATCACCTCAAAGTAATTATAGCACATTATATTTGTCTCTTATGTCGAAACCTGTCGAATAAAAAAATTTTTTTATATTTTTTATTATATTTATTTTACATATTTTATAAATATTGATTTTTTATGTGTTTTATGTTAACATATAGATATTTCAATAATTATGTTATATCAACTTTTTGTTAATTTGGAGGTATTGAGATATGTTAAGAACATTGAAAATATGGTTTATTTATTCACTACGGAATCAAATCGCTGTAAAAATTTTAAACATTTGTATTGCTATTATTCTATGCACTTTTGTTATTTTGTATCAGTTTGGAACAAACGATAAAACATTGTCAGTCATACTCTATGTATTGTTAGCATTAATACTTACTAATTTCACAGCACAAGTTCTTTTGAAAACAAATTTGCGTACGCTTTTTAAAAACAACATTCTTTATGTTTTACTAAGTAACAGGAAATCCGTATCCAATTATTTGCTTTGGATTATTTATGTTCCTTTACTATTAGCATTCTTTTCTGATATGTTTTTTCAAGTAAATATAATAGTAGTTATACTCATAATTATTCCATATTTAATCATAAGACCATTGTCAACAGTTATTTCCTCGTTCTTTATTAAAAAACTTAATTAAGTCATATCTCTTGCCGGAAGCCTTTTATAGGCTTCCGTTTTTTTATTCTCTAAACTAGAAAAAGCATCTAAATTAAAAATTTAGATGCTTTGTTTTATTTGATTTTATTCAATGTCAATGTATTTTTTATCACTTTTTTCTTTTCTTGTCCTTGGAAAACTTAGGGTTAACATTCCATTTTTAAAGTTTGCTTTAATATCTTCTTGTTTAATATCTTCTCCTATATAAAAACTTCTTGCACATTCTCCAGAATATCTTTCTTTTTGAATATACTTTCCATCTTCCTTACTTTCTACTTCTGCTTTATTTACTTTTGCATGTACTGTTAAGTATCCATCTTCCACTTCTATTTTTATATCTTCTTTTTCATATCCTGGTAAATCAATTTCTACTAAATATTTGTCACCCTTTTCTTTAATATCAGTTTTCATAATTTTGTTTTCATTTCTTTCAAAGAAAGGATCATTAAACATTTCATCAAATAAATCAAAATTTCCTTTTCTTCTTGGTACTAACATCATAATAATCAACTCCTTTTTTTATTATGTGTTGACATCTTTTAAATGTAGCACATTTTCTTTTTACATAATATATTATATACCCCTTTTTAGCAGAGTCAAGTGTAGAGTGCTAAAAGTTACAAAACTTTCACATTTCTTCTAAAATGCTTATTTTAGTAAGCTTTTCATGATTTTTTTCCAAGAGTTATTTCTATATTATACTCTTTTTTATTCCTATATATTGTTAAATTTACTTTATCTCCTGGATTTTTCTGATAAATATATCTTCTTAAATCGCTCATTTTATTTAGTTCTACATCATCAATTTTTTCTATTACATCTCCCACCTTTAAATTAGCTTTACTTGCTGGTGAGTAATTTACTATTTGAGCTACATAAATTCCTTTATCTAAACTTATATTTGAATCTATATATGGAATTATATTTTTATCATATGCAAAAATTCCTAGTGTTGCTTCTTCAAATTTTCCGTCTGTTTTATATTTATCTATGATTGGTTTTATTATATTTATTGGTACTGCAAACCCAATTCCCTCTGCAGATGTAATTTTTACAGATGTTATTCCTATAATCTCCCCATTTTCATTTATTAGTGGTCCTCCACTATTTCCTTTATTAATTGTAGCATCTGTTTGTATTAAATCATCCATATAAGATGTAATTTCATTTCCATTTTCATCTTCTTCGTCTATTTTTATTGTTCTATCAACTGCACTTATAATCCCTGCTGTTACTGTCCTTTGAAATTCAAATCCAATTGGATTTCCTATTGCATAAACACTTTGTCCTATTCTTATATTTTCAGAATTTCCAAGATTAGCATATGGCAATCCTGTCATATTAATTTTAGATATTGATAAATCTATATTTGAGTCTGACCACACTACATTTGCTTTGTAGTTTCTACCATCTTCTAATGTAACATAGCATGTACTATATTTTTCTCCTGTTACATGTTCATTTGACAAAATATACCCATTTTCTGTTATTATAACTCCGCTTCCCAATCCTAATTGGCTAACACCATCGTTTAAAAATATGGTACTTCCTGTATTTTTTAATTTAGATATTCCTACAACGCATTGTGTAGTATTTTCCAGTACTGTTGTTATATTTTCATTTGTTTCTACTGTTTGTACGGTTCTTTCGGCAGAAAATCCTTCATTTTCTTCTTTTACATCTATTTTTATATACATTTGATATAATAGTGCAATTACTAATATAATTAAAAAGCTTATTATTATTCCTAATAAGTATTTTTTTGCTTTTTTACTTTTTTCTCTTTTTATGTATTTTGCCATATTTTTTATATCACTTTCCTTTCATATTTATATTTTAAACACAATTATTTTTTTTAAACAAAAACTTCACTTTATTATTTAGTATAATTTAACTAAATTAGCTTTCCTACTGCATTTTTTAGAATAATTTATTAACAAAAGTGTTGTATAATAAAATATAAAATGATAAAATGAGTTTGATATTTTGAGTGTAGGAGATTTTGGTATGAAAAACAAAATTTATAGCGAAAAAACTGCCAATGATTTCAGACAATTAATTGATATCACTACTAAGGAATTTGGAGATAAAATTGCATTTACAATAAAAGATTCGAATAAAAAATTATATGATATTTCATTTAATGATTTTAAATATGATATTAAGTCTATAGGAACCGCTTTACTAAATATGGGGTTAATTGATAAAAAAATAGCTTTAATTTCTTCACCTAGATATGAATGGTGTACTAGCTATTTTGCTATATCGACCTCTAATAACATTGTAGTTCCATTAGATCATTTATCTCCTGATGTTGAATTATCAACTTTAATAGTTAACAGTAAAGTTGATGCTGTTATTTTTGACTCAAAACATCTTAAGTTAATAAAAGACCTACTTAATTCTAATAATACAAACTTAAAATATTGTATTTGTATGGATTTTCCTTCAGACGAAGATAACATACTATCTTATTGTCGTCTTTTAAATAAAGGGAAATCTTTTTTAGATTCTAATGATACTAAATATGATTCTATAAAAATAGATAAAGATAAATTATCAGTTTTATTATATACATCTGGTACAACAGGCAATCCTAAAGCTGTTATGCTATCACAATATAATATTTGTTCAAATGTTTCCGCAATGACTACTTTAATTAAATATGAACCTAATGATAGTATATTAGTATTTTTACCATTACATCATACTCTTGCTTGTACTGCAAGTTTCTTATTCTGCTATTATGTAGGTTTTAGAATATGTTTTGCAGATAGCATAAAAGATATTGGTAAAAACTTAATCGAATATAAAATTAGTGGATTAGTTTGTGTTCCAGCATTAATTGATATTATGTACAAACAAATTATTAAGGGAGTTAAGAAAAAGAAAAAATATACTTTATTTATGATAATGTGTAAAGTTTCAAACTTCTTAAGATTTTTTGGTATAGACTTAAGAAGAAAATTCTTTAAGGAAGTTCTGGATAACTTAGGAGGAAATCTTAGAACAATTATTTATGGTTCTGCCTCATCTGATAAAAAGAAAATTAAATTATTTAATTCAATTGGAATTGATATGATTCAAGGTTATGGCTTAACTGAGACTTCTCCTGTTATATCTTGTGAAAGTGACAAATATCATGATGCATCAGGATGTTGTGGATATCCTTTGCATAATTTACAAGTAAAAATTAATAATCCTGATTCCAACGGTGACGGAGAAATTTTAGTTAAAGGACCAAACATCATGTTGGGTTATTACAACAATGAAGATTTAACTAAAAAATCAATAATAGATGGATGGTTTTATACTGGTGATATTGGCCATTTTGATAAAAAAGGACGTTTATTTATTACTGGTAGAAAAAAAGATGTTATTGTACTTTCAAATGGAAAAAAAGTTTTTCCACAGGAATTAGAGGATTTGTTAAATAAGTCTGACTATATTTTAGAAAGTATGGTTTATGAAGAAAATGAAAAAATATGTGCAGAAATTGTTTATTCTAAAGAATATATCTCTTCTTTAAATATGGACGAAAATTTATTACATGATAAAATTACTAATGAAATTAGTATGATTAATAAAAATCTTCCAATATATAAATATATAAGAAAATTCACTTTAACTAATGAGCCTTTAATTAAGACTACCACGCAAAAGATAAAAAGAAGCGAAGAATTAAAAAAGATTAATTTACGTAATAGTAATAATTAAATACTTTATAAAATTGGTGATAATTATGGGGAAAAATTTATATAATTTAACTAGTCCACAAAAAGCAATATTATATACAGAACAGTTCTATAAAAATACTACAGTTAATAATATTTGTGGAACTGTACTAATAAAAGAAAAAATTAATTTTGAAAAACTAATTAATGCAATTCATATATTTTTAAAAGAAAATGATAGTTTTAGAATTCGTTTAACCTTAAATGATAAGCAGGAATATAAGCAATATTTTTCTAATGACTATATTTTAGATAGTGACCCTATTATTTTATTAAATAGTTATGATGATTTATTGTTATTGGAAAATAAAATAGCATCAATTCCATTTTCTTTAGTTGATTCTCAACTTTTTAAAATTCAATTATTTCGTTTTAAAGATAATTCTGGTGGTTTTATTGTTAACGCCCACCATTTAGTAGCCGACGCTTGTACTGCAAGTTTAGTTGCAAGTAAAATTATAACAATTTACTCTTCATTGGTACAAGGTATAGATTCTACAGATTCCCCAACATCTTATATTAATTATATAAATTCAGAAAAATCATACTTTTCTGATACAAAATTTAGAAAAGATAAAGAATATTGGGAAGAGATATTTTCTACTAATTATGAAGTAGCATCTATTCCTTCTATTAAAGATGAAAATACGGTCTCTTGCAGAGCAAATAGAAAATCATTTACAATTTCTAATTCTAATATGAAATTAATTAATGAATTTTGCTCAAAATATAAAATTTCTGTATTTAACTTTTTTATGGGTATTTATGCAATCTACATTAGTAAAGTTACTTCTTTAGAAAAATTTATAATAGGTACTCCTATTTTAAATAGATCTAATTTTGTTGAAAAAAATACCCCAGGAATGTTTATAAGTACACTTCCTTTTAAATTTTTTATTGATAAAAATTATAGTTTTATTGATTTATGTAAAAATATTGCATTTGATGCTTTAAGTATGTTTAGACACCAAAAATATCCATATGAAAATATATTAGAATACATTAGAAAAAATAATCCTTCTCAACCTAACTTATATGATATTTTAATTTCTTATCAAAATACAAAAACAAACAGAAATAGTTCTGATATTGACTATGAAGTAAGATGGACATTTAACAAAAATGTTGCAGATTCTATGCAAATTCATTTGTTTGACATGAATGATGAAGGTATTTTAAATATAGCATACGATTATCGTATGAATAAATATACTCAAGAAGATATTGTACGTTTGCATAATAGAATATGCTATATAATTTCGCAGTTATTATCATCTAATAATTTGTTAATTAAAGATATTGAAATTATTACCCCAGAAGAAAAAAATTTTATTTTAAATGATTTCAATAATACTTATATGGATTATAATAAAACACTTACTGTTATTGATTTGTTTGAAAAGCAAGTTAAAAAAAATCCAAATAATATTGCTTTAATTTTTGAAGATCAGTCTTTTACTTATAAAGAACTAAATAAAAAAGCAAATCAATTAGCCTATTATTTGTTAGATAATGGTATTAAAGCTAAAGATGTTGTAGGTATTATGATACATCGTTCTTCTGAAATGATTATTGCTATTTTAGCTGTATTAAAGTTAGGAGCAACATATTTGCCAATTGACCCAGAATATCCTATTGAGAGAATTAATTATATGCTTGAAGATAGCCATTCAAAAACTATATTAGTGCATTCTGCTACTTTAAACTTAAATATTGGTGATAATTATACAAAAATAAATGTAGATATTAATTCGGATTTTTACAATAATCAAAATACTAATAATTTAAACATAAAAATTAATCCTAGAGATTTAATATACTTAATTTATACTTCTGGTTCTACTGGAAAACCAAAAGGTGTAATGATTACTCATCAAAATATTACTAATTTTATCTTAGGAGAAAAGCAATATATTAATTTTTCTAAAAATAAAGTTATGGTATCTGTTACAACTATTTGTTTTGATATTTTTGCATTAGAAATATGGGGAGCATTAACTAGCGGTATAAAGTTAGTTCTTGCAAGTGATGTAGAACAGGTTTCTCCATTTAAATTAAAAGAATTGTGTGAAAAGAATAATGTCACAATGATTCAAACTACTCCTTCAAGATATTCTGCTATTTTAGCAGATATTGATAAAGATGATGATTTTTGGAATATATTTAGTGACATTATGGTTGGCGGAGAGCCGTTTCCTAAACTATTACTACAAAAATTACGTACAAATGTACATGCAAATATATTTAATATGTATGGACCTACAGAAACTACAGTATGGTCTACTATTAAGGACTTAACAAAATCGTCAAAAATTACAGTAGGTATTCCTATTACTAATACAACATGTTATATTTTAGATAAAGATATGAATATTTTACCACCAGGTGTTCCAGGGGAACTATATATTGGTGGAGATGGTGTATGTCCTGGTTACTGGAATAGAGATGAGCTTACAAATGATAAATTTAAACCTTCTCCTTTCAAAACCGGTGAAATAATATATAATACAAATGACCTTGCTTATATTGACTATAATGGAGAAATTGTACATCTTGGAAGGACTGATTTTCAAGTAAAAATAAGAGGCTATAGAATAGAACTAGAAGAAATCCAAACAAAAATACTAGGCTTTAATGGAATTAAAGATGCAGTCGTATTAGCTAAAGATAACAAATTTTTAGTTTGTTACTATGTTGCTAATAAAGAATGTAATTTTTCAGAAATTACTTCATATTTATTAGAAAGTTTACCTAACTATATGATTCCGGCATATTTTATTAAAATACCTTCTATTCCATTAACTCCTAATGGAAAATTAAATAGAAATCTTCTTCCAGAAATACCTTCTGAAGAACAAAATATTGAAGAACCTTCTACTAAAACAGAAAAACAATTAGCAGAAGTTATAACAAATATTTTAGGTAAAAAGAAATTAAATATTAATTCTTCATTTTTAGATTTAGGATTAGACTCTTTGAATATAATTAAGGCCCAAACCATGCTTTTAAAATATAATTATGTACTTACTACTCAGGATTTTTATAAATATCCTACAATAAAAAAATTATCACAAAGAATAGATGCAAATATATCTAATTTCGACGAGCAAGATGTGCAGATTCCAAAGCAATTTAAGCATACAAATGCTAATTTAGAAGAGGCTTTAAACAATATAAATATAGACGACGATACTTTAGGAAATGTTTTCCTTACAGGTTCAAATGGTTTCGTGGGAATTCATGTTTTATATGAACTTCTAAATACAACTAATAATACCATTTACTGTTTAGTTAGAGGAAGAAGTTATGAACATTCTTTAGAAAGATTAACTAAAGCATACAAATTTTATTTTAATACTGATATTTCTAAATATATTAACGATAGAATTATAGTTGTGTCAGGAGATGTTACTCTTCCTAACTTTGGAATAGATATTTCAGTATTTAATACATACATTAATAAATTTTCAACAATTATACATACAGCTGCTATAGTAAAACATTATGGATCTTTTAGTGACTTTGAAAAAATAAATATTAATGGTACAAAAAGTATTAGTGCTTTCGCATTTGCATATAAAAAGAGATTAATTCATATTTCTTCTATTAGTGTTTCAGGAAATTATTTAGTAAAACAATGTAATAGAGATGTTACTTTTTCTGAAAATACACTATATATAGGTCAACATTATACTGATAATGTATATGTAAATAGTAAATTTGAATCAGAAAAAATAGTATTATCATATATGGAAAAAGGATTAATTGCACAAATACATAGAATTGGAATTTTATCTGCACGTTATTCTGATGGAATGTTCCAAGAAAAAATTTATGAAAATGCTTTTTACAATAGATTGAAATCAATGGTGCAAATAGGAGCAGTAACAGATAGTATGTTACCTCAAATGATAGAATTTACTCCTATAGATTATTGTGCTGGTGCAATTGTATTATTAGCCAAACAATCTGATTGTAATAATAAAATATATAACTTATATAATCCTAATTTAGTTAGTATAAAAGACTTAATAGTTTCTTTTAAAAAGTCTAATGTTTTAATTAGTATATTATCTGAAAAAGAATTTGACGAAAGACTTCATATGCTTTCATCTGAAAGCGATTCTAGTTTAAGTTATATTATTAATGATGTTACCTATAATTCTAATCATTTACTAACTTTAAATTATGATTATACTGTGCACATAAAGTCAGATTTTACACAAAAATATTTAGAAAAACTAAATTTTAAGTGGCCATATCCGGATAGTGATTATATTAAAAAGCTACTTGATTATATGAAAAAAACACACTTTATTAATTAAAAGGAGAGATTTTTATGACACTTAAGCAAAGATTTCGTAATACTCCAAGTTTAAGAATATCTTTTAGGTATTGCACAATTGCTGTTATTTTACTTATTCTAGTTTCTTTAACACTACCTAGAATTTTAAATTATGGACCTGAGTTTATTAATAGTGCTTTTGATGTTCAAATGTCATATATTAGCTATGCCCAACAATTTATTATAATATCTATTGTTGTATTGTTTACACTATGGGCAATAACTAAATTTCTATTAAGAGATATCGATAAATGGTATGCTCTTAATGATGCATATAAGTATCAGGATGCCAATTTAATAAAAAAAATTAGAAAAAAATGTTTTAATTTACCTTACATTATTGCATTTTGTGAAATTATAGTTCCTTTAATATTAACTATTATATTTTTATTTATTACAGGCAGTCATGATGTAATAATGATTATAAAAATATGTCTTCTAATTACCTGTTTTTTGATTATCTTATCAATATGTTCAAATCTTTTTGCAAAAGATTTGTATTCTGAAATTTTAGAGAAAACTTATTCAAAGGATTTAAATATTGGTTTTAGAGTATCTTTAAGGAAAAAAATATTTTTACAATTATTACCTCTTTTTATTGCTGGTGTTTTAATTACTTCTTTGGTTGGATATTCAAGAGCTGTAAATGAAAAGGAAGATATTTATTTTTCAGTTTATAATAGATATTTACATTCTGTATTTAATGAAGAAACTACTTATACTTATGATGAAATTAAAAATTTATTGGCAGATATAGAACTTTTTGATAATGAAAATCATTCAAAATTTGTAATTTTTCCTGATGGAACTATATATACTCTTACAGGTCCTGAGGCTTCTAACTTTGTAAAAGAATATACTTTACAATTATCAGATAAATATAATGGTCAAACATTTGACAGCTATGGGCTTGATACTCAAGGTGCTACAATGAGTTTAAATACTATAGATGGAACAATGTATGTAGGTATTTTATATGATATTGCATCTTGGTCTTCACTTGAATATTTATTAGTTAATATGCTTATTCTTCTTGTTTTGCTAGGCTTTGTCTTATATCTATTTGGAAAATCACTATCTAAAGATTTGAAAATAATAACTGACGGTTTAAATAAAATTTATTTAAATGAATCTGGCAATACAAAAGATTTACCTGTTATATCTAATGATGAAATGGGAGATTTAGTTATAGCATTTAATAAAATTCAAAGGCAACAGCAAGAATATCTTCAGACTATTAGAAATAACCAAGAAATGTTAATGGAAAAGGAACGTTTAGCATCTCTTGGACAGTTAATTGGTGGTATTGCACACAACTTAAAAACCCCAATCATGTCAATTTCTGGTGCTGCAGAAGGTTTAGAGGATTTAATTAGAGAATATAACGAATCCATAGAAGATTCACAAGTAACAGTAGAAGATCATCACGCTATTGCTAAAGATATGCAAACATGGATTGAAAAAATTCGTTCATATACAGAATATATGTCTGATGTTATAACTGCTGTTAAAGGACAAGCTGTTAATATGTCTGATGAACAAAATTATTCTTTTACTGTTGACGAACTGGTAAAACGTATTGATATATTAATGAAACATGAATTAAAAAGTGCATTAGTTTCACTAAATTTAATCATGGAAGTTGATCCGTTAACTACTTTAGACGGAAATATAAATAGCTTAGTACAAGTAATTAACAATATGATTTCTAATTCTATACAAGCATATAAAGGTACTCCAAATAAATCTATAGATTTAATTATAAAGGAAATAGATAATAATATAATAATCTCTATAAGAGACTATGCAAGTGGACTTCCTAAAGAAGTGCAAGATAAATTATTTAAAGAAATGGTTACAACAAAAGGTAAAAACGGTACAGGATTGGGCTTATTTATGTCGTATTCAACAATTCGTGCACATTTCAATGGTAATATTACTTTCGATACTAAAGAAAACGAAGGGACTACTTTTAATATTACTTTACCTAAACCTGAAAAATAGTTGTTTAATTTACTTACAAGTACTATTTAAACCAGTTTTTAATTTTATAAAATAGTTTTTAATTATATTATTGATTTTTTAAATTTAAATTTATATAATAAATTCAGAATTGAGGTGGCTATATGAGAACACATATGCAATCTAATTCATCAATAGGTTATAAGGTAATTGCTGTTGATGACGAACAAGGAATTTTAGATTCTCTTTCTATATTTATGCATAGATCTGGTTATTCTTTTAAAGGAGTTACAAATCCATTAGAAGCAATTGAACTAGTTAAAAATGAACACTTTGATTTAATGATTCTTGACTATTTAATGGAACCTATACATGGAGATAAAGTAGTTGAAGAAATAAGAAAATTTGATAAAGAATTATATATCTTATTATTAACTGGACATAAAGATTTAGCTCCACCATTAGAAACAATTAAAAGGCTTGATATTCAAGGGTATTGTGAAAAAAGCGATAAATTTGATCAACTTCTTTTGCTTGTTGAGTCAGGAATTAAGTCTGTAAAACAAATGAATGAAATTAAAAGAATTAATGAAGAACTTGCTAATACAAATGAAAAATTAGAAAGGGCTTATTTGGATACTGTCCAAACATTAAGATATACTGTAGAAGCTAAGGATCCATATACTAGAGGTCACTCAGATAGAGTCTCTGCTTTTTCTGTACTATTAGGTAAAGAATTAGGCGTATCTTCTGAAGATTTAAAAACACTTGAAATAGGTGGTCTATTTCATGACATTGGTAAAATAGGTATTCCTGATAGCATCTTACTTAAAGAAGCTAAACTAACTGATGACGAATATTCACAAATAAAAAATCATCCATCAATAGGTGCACACATCTTGTGTAATGCAATTGTTTTCCAAAATATATTACCAATTGTTAAACATCATCATGAAAGATATGATGGTAATGGTTACCCATCTAAACTTGTTGGTGAACAAATTCCATATTTAGCTAGAATTGCCGCAGTAGCCGATAGTTTTGATGCTATGACATCTAAGAGAACTTACAGAAATGCAATGCTTATAGAAGATGTAAAACAAGAAATAAAAAGATGCTCTGGCACACAATTTGACCCTAATATAGCAGAAGCATTTTTGAATATATTGAATAATAAATATGATGAAATACAAAAAATTCAAGAGGAATTTAAGTCATAAAATAATGCTAATAATATCTTTAAAAAATTATATTGCCAAAACAATAGAGATAATTTTAAATTATCTCTATTGCTTTTAAATTATTTATATAGAATTGGTCTAGATGAAGTTGAAAGGCTTCCAGTTAAACCGCTACGATATATACTTGCGTTTCCGTCAGTTGTATATCCATAAGAAGAAGTAAAACTTCCTCCAGATATTCTTCTTGAATTATTATCTTTTCTTTTTTCTGTGGACCATTCTCCTGCGTTTCCTACTAAATCATATATATTATTTGCAACGAAGTGAGTTTCACTACCATTTTCCCCATCTTTTATAAAAGCCCCCGTTTCTAGTAATACACTCTCTCCATTAGGAGATGCTCCTAAGAAATATTCCCCTCTAATATAATTTAATTGATTACCTTGTTCTATAATGTTTGAATAATTTGTTACTATATAATTTCCTTTAAAATACAAGTCTCTGCTTCCTCCTGGCCAAAATGTATCTGACATATTTCCATCTATACCTCCACCAATCCAGTTCACGGTTGTTGTTCTAGCATAACTATTTAGCATTGCACTTTGTACTTCTCCATTATACATGCTCTCTAAATTTTCTTTTGCTGTATCCCAATCTATATAATTCCAAGGCATTACATTTGCTACACATACTGGTGTTCCATTTATATTTCTAGATTCACTATTTAAAGCAAGCACTGGATCATCTCCACTTTCTTGTCCTGGCATTCCCATTTCATATCTTCCCATATAAAATCCGCCATTTTCAAATACACTCTTCTTAAAATATTCTATACTTTTCTTATCACTTATATCTCCTTCTACTTCTTCCCATTCTGTATATTCTAATATATCTCCATTTTCTTGCTTCAAGTTTCTTGTTAATTCTGATATCTCAACTGTTATTTCATTTGATGTTCTTACTTTTCCTTCTGCATTTGTTGATGTTGCATATACTGTAAATGTTCCCGTTCCTACTAGTATCCATACAAATTCATTTCCTAGTGTTGTATCTTTTATAACATATCCTGTATCTACTGTTCCTTCTATATACTCAAATCCACTTGGTATATATGGTTCTTTATTTGAAAGTGTTACATTTTCTATGTGTGTTGTATTTCCACCTCTTCCTACAGATTCACCATTTATAAAGTATTCATACTCTGTTCCGTTCTTCTTCTATATTTGTTACTATATTTATAGTAATTGATGATAAATCGTGTGTTTCTTCTATTCCAAAGTAATTATCGCTAGAAATTTCATTGTAGGCATCCATTAAATTTTCTAGTTTTCCTTGGGATTCTGCTATAGAATCTTCTATATCATTTTGTGTTTGCTGAGCTTTCCCTAAAACTCCATTTCTATCTACTACTGTATTTATTGTTATTCCTGCAAGTATTAATAAAACTACAATTGTTACTACTAAAGCAATTAATGTTATTCCATTTTGTTTTCTCATATTTATCATCTCCTATCATTAGTTTTATAGTTTATAATTAACTATTTATTCCTATACGAAAGGCTATAAAAGCCTATATTTCAGTACTTCTATTTCTTATATATATTATACTTCCAAACTTAGTTTATGTCAATTTGAATAATTAAAAGAAGTAGGCATTTTATAAAATTCTCCTACTCCCTATTTTTATTTTACATCTTTCATTGAAAGTTGAACTTTTTGCCTTTCCATATCTATTCCTATAACTTTCACTTTTACAATATCCCCTACAGATACAACATCAGATGGATTTTTTACAAAGTTATTGCTTAATTGTGAAATATGTACTAATCCATCATGTTTTACACCAATATCTACAAATGCACCAAAATCTGTTACATTTCTTACTGTTCCTGTTAAAACCATTCCATCTTTTAAATCTTCAAATTTTAAAACATCTGCCCTTAAAATTGGTTTTGGCATTTCCTCTCTTGGGTCTCTTCCTGGTTTTGATAATTCTTGTATTATGTCTTGAAGTGTCATTTCTCCAACATTAAGTTCCTTAGAAATATTATGTATATTTATTTCAGATAATTTTGTTCTTATTTCTTTTAGTTTATCTTTATTAATTAAATCTTCTTTTTTATAACCTATTTTGTCTAACAATTTTTCTGCAACTTCGTAACTTTCAGGGTGTACAGCAGTTATTTCTAATGGATTTTTTCCGTCAAATATACGTATAAATCCTGCACACTGTTCATATGCTGATTTCCCTAATTTAGGTACTTTTAATAATTCTTTTCTTTCTTTTATTTTTCCGTTCTCATCTCTATATTTTACAATATTTCCTGCAATTGTTTTATTTATTCCAGAAACATATGATAAAAGTGAAGGTGTTGCTGTGTTTACATCTACTCCAACTTTATTAACTGCATCTTCAACTACTCCTGTTAAACTTTCTGTTAGTTGCTTTTGGTCTACATCATGTTGATATTGACCAACACCTATTGCTTTTGGATCTATTTTTACAAGCTCTGCTAAAGGATCTTGCAAACGTCTTGCTATGGAAATAGCTCCTCTTAAAGAAACATTTAAATCTGGATATTCTTCTGTAGCAAGTTTTGAAGCTGAATACACAGATGCCCCCGCTTCGCTTACTATAGCATAATAAACGTCAACATTATAATCTTCTTTCACTTTTTTTATAACATCTGAAACAAACATTTCAGATTCACGTGATGCTGTTCCATTTCCTATTGCAATCATATTAATATTATCTTTTTTTATAAGTCTTATTACTTCTTTTGTAGAACCTTCTATATCGTTTTGTGGTTCTGTTGGATATATAACACCTGTATCTAAAACTTTTCCAGTTTCATCTATGACTGCTAATTTACAACCCGTTCTATATGCTGGATCAAATCCAAGTACTGTTAGACCTTTAAGTGGTGCCCCTAATAATAATTGTTTTGCGTTTTTTCCGAATACTTTTATTGCTTGCTCATCTGCTTTTTCTGTTAAATCTGTACGTATTTCTCTATCTATAGATGGTTCAATTAATCTTTTCCAACTATCCAATATTGTATTTTCTAAATATTCTGTAAATTGAGTTTTTCCTTTTATAATATCTTTTTGCATAATATCTATAATTTTATCTTCAGGCTTATCTATTTTTACTTTTAAAAACTTTTCTTTTTCTCCACGGTTTATTGCTAAAATTCTATGACTTGGTAATCTATTTACTTTTTCATTAAAATCATAATACATCTCATATGGAGATTTTTCGTCTTCATCAGAAGCTTTTGTATTTACTACACCTTCTCTATAGCAAATACGTTTAATTTCTTTTCTATAATTAGCATTATCTGAAATATCTTCTGCTATAATATCTAATGCTCCTTGAATTGCTTCTTCTGCACTAGCCACCACTTTATCTTTATTTTTCTTATCTTCTTCTGATAATTTGTCAATGTTAATATATTCTGTTGCAATTTTATCAATTGGTTTTGTTTCTTTTTGTTCTATAATAATTTTTGCTAATGGCTCTAATCCTTTTGCTTTTGCAACTGTTGCTCTTGTTTTCTTTTTAGGTTTATATGGTCTATATATATCTTCTACTTCTGCAAGTGTTTTTGCATTTTCAATTGACGAAGCCAATTCTTCTGTCATTTTTCCCTGCTCTTCAATTGATTTTATAACTTCATCTTTTCTTGACTCTAAATTTCTTAAATATGTTAATCTTTCATCAAACTCTCTTAAAGTTTCATCAGAAAGTCCTCCTGTAACTTCTTTTCTATAACGTGCAATAAATGGAATTGTGTTTCCTCCATCTATTAATTCTATTGTCTTTTCTACTTGAATTTGTCTTATGCTTAATTCTTCTGCAATAGTATTTGATATTCTTTTTTGTTTTAATATTTCTTTTTCTTCAGTATTAGTAATTTCTTCCATTGTATCTTTCCTTTCTTTTTATTAAAAATAAGAGTAATAGCTCCTTTGATATTATATATTTTCTACGTTAACAATTTTTGGGTCTGATGTAATAACTCCATATCCTAATTTTACAGTAATTCGTATATTTGGATTTTGATTTGTTAAATAAAAAATATTTTGATTATTATTTCCGCACCAATAGTTAAAGGATACTTGATGTGCTCCAATAGATAAAGGAACTCTTACTTCTTGATTTGTTCCTATACTTGCCACTTGCATTCCATCTACAAAAACATTTATTGGTGCAACTGCTCCATAAAGCTGTCCAATTCTTCTAAAAACTATACTTCCCATTTTTGGTTCATTATTTATTTTAGTTCCACATTTTGTGCAAAATTTTGCGTCATCTGCTAATTTTTCTCCGCATTTATTGCAAAACATATTACTCTCCCTTTATTTTTATTATTAACCCATTCTTATTCTTCAGTATATCTTTATATGATTCTATAATTACATTTTTTAGCTCTTGGTTTGTTAAAGTACTCTCTTGCAAGTTATATACAAAAATTAAATATTTAACTTTTGTTAGTTCATAATCTAAATTGTTATATGGTATAAAACCACATCTTTCATAAAATTTTTGTCTTCTTATTATTGTCTGTAAATCTCTTTTTTCGTCTGCTGAATCTTCCGCTTCTGATTCTAATATTATTGCTTTTTCTTTTTTATAAAACTCTTTAATTTCTTCTAATAATTTTGTTCCTATTCCTTGCCCTCTATATTTTTTTAACACTGCTAAATGAGAAATTAAAATGTATCCATTTTTTTCTATGCATACTATGTATGCCTTTATTACATCTTCTTCCATATATACATATGGAATTTCTTTTTCATCTTCAATAAGTTCCACAAAATGTTCATATTTGGGTAATTCGTCATCAGAAAAGTCACTTTCCATATATTCTTTATATATTTTTTTTGCATTTTCTAAATTTACTCGTTTTATCATTTGCAATCCTCCAAAACTCTAATCAATGCCTAAATATTGATTATATGTTACCTCTCTGTCTATTAATTTATCTTTCTTTATATCAATAATTCTATTTGCAACAGTTTGAGTTAATTGATGGTCATGTGATGTAAATAATATTATTCCATTAAATTTTTCCATTCCCTCATTTAGTGCTGTAATACTTTCCATATCTAAATGGTTTGTTGGCTCATCAAATATTAATAAATTTGCACCTGAAAGCATCATTTTTGAAAGTACACATCTTACTTTCTCTCCACCTGATAAAACATTTACTTTCTTTAAAGCTTCTTCTCCTGAAAATAACATTCTTCCTAAAAAGCTCCTAACATATGTTTCGTCTGGGTCTTTTGAATATTGCCTTAACCAATCTGTTATACTTAAATCAGATTCAAATAGATAATTATTATCTTTTGGGAAATATGTACTTGTAATTGTGGTTCCCCATGTAACTGTTCCAGAGTCAGGTTTCATTTCTCCTGCTAAAATTTGAAATAATATTGTTTTTGCGTTTTCGTTATCTGCTAAAAATGCAATTTTATCATTTGGTTTTACTGTAAAACTTAAATTATCTAAAATTTTCTCACCATTAACTGTTTTTGATAAATTTTCAACTCTTAATATTTCTTTTCCTGGCTCTCTATCAGGTTTAAAATCTATGTATGGATATTTTCTATTAGATGGTTTTATTTCATCTAATTCTATTTTTTCTAGAGTTTTCTTTCTTGATGTTGCTTGTTTTGACTTTGAAGCATTAGCACTAAATCTTGAAATAAATTCTTGCAATTCTTTAATTTTTTCTTCTTTCTTTTTATTAGCATCTTTCATTTGTTTTAGTGCTAACTGACTTGATTCATACCAAAAGTCATAGTTTCCTGGATATACTTTAATTTTTCCAAAGTCAACATCTGCAATGTGTGTACATACTATGTTTAAGAAATATCTATCATGTGATACTACAATAACTGTATTTTCAAAATTTATTAAAAATTCTTCTAGCCAATCTATTGTTTTTAAATCTAAATCGTTTGTTGGCTCATCTAATAAAAGAATGTCTGGATTTCCAAATAAAGCTTGTGCTAATAAAACTTTTACCTTATCCTTTGGTTCTAAATCTTTCATTAATTTTTCATGATTTTCAGTATCTATACCCAATTCGTTTAAAAGTACAGCTGCATCAGACTCTGCATTCCACCCATCTAGCTCTGCAAATCTTTCTTCTAACTTTGCTGCTTTCATTCCATCTTCTTCAGAGAAATCTGGCTTTGAATATATCTCATCTTTTTCTTTCATTATGTTATATAATTCTTGATTTCCCATTATAACTGCATCTAAAACCCTATATTCTTCATATGCAAAGTGATCTTGTTTTAATACAGATATTCTTTCTGTTTTTTCTTTTGAAACATCTCCTTTGCTTGGTTCTATATCTCCTGATAAAACTTTTAAAAATGTTGATTTTCCTGCACCATTTGCACCAATTATTCCGTAGCAACATCCTTTATTAAATTTAATATTTACATCTTCAAATAAAGTTCTTTTTCCAAATCTAATTGTAACTCCCGTAACTGTTAACATATTTTCCTCCAAAATAAAATTCTGCTCTATATTATATACTAATATAGAGCAAAATTCAATGTTTTAATACTATCTTCTATTAAATAGGAATTTTATACTATATAATCCTGCAATTCCTACTAAAGCATATATTATTCTACTAATTACAGACATTGCACCAAAAATAGTATCTACTAAATTAAAATTAAATATTCCTATTAATCCCCAATTTATCGCACCTATTATAACTAATATTAGTGCAATTATATCTAATACTTTCATAGCATCCTCCTTATTTACTTTTCTATAAATAAGGTATCCATTTTTTATAAAAATTATTCAAATTAATTCAAAAAATCTTTTTTCTTTAAAATCATAGTTACTATAATAGTTATTACTATTGATGCTACTATAATTGCAATAAATCCATATGGATTTTGTTGCATTGGGACTGCGACATTCATTCCCCAAAAGCTTGAAATCATTGTTGGTATTGCTAAAATAATTGTAATAGATGTTAAAATTTTCATAACTCCATTTAAGTTGTTTGATATAACAGAAGCATATGCATCCATTGTTCCAGATAAAATATCACTATATATTTTACTCATTTCCATTGCTTGCCTATTTTCTATTATTACATCTTCTATTAAATCTTCATCTTCTTCATACAATTTTACTACTTTGCCTCTATCTATTTTCTCCATAACTACTTCGTTTGCTTTTAGCGAAGTTGTAAAATAAACTAAGCTTTTTTCTAAACTTAATAATCTTAATAATGCTTTATTTTTCTTTGTTTCTTTTAATGATTGTTCTGCAATTTCTGTTTCTCTATTTATTATTTTTAATAAATTCAAATATTTTTCTGCACTTGTGTATAAAAATTGAAGTAATAATCTGCTTTTCTTATATGTTATAAGTGATCTCATCTTTAAAGGATTCATACTTTTTATTATTTCATTATTTTCTAATGAAACTGTAATAAAATAGTCATCCCTTACTATTATAAATCCAATTGGAATTGTACTATAAATTCTTCCATCGTCTGATTTTTCTATTGTTGGTACGTCAACTATAACTAATGTTGTGTCTTCATCTTCCTCATAATCAATTCTGGCTCTTTCCTCTGGATCTAGAGCATATCTTATAAAATCTTCACTAATTTTAGTATTTTCACATACATTTTTTATTTCTTCATCACTCGGCGACACCATACTTATCCAGTTTCCTCTTTTATATTCTTTTACTTCCTCTGTAATATTAGTTTTTAAATCTGTATTATACATTTTTACCATGATATCACCCCTTATTTATTTATTTTTTTATTATAACTCATGTTATTAAATAATTGCAATAAATACGAACATTTTATTTTTATAAAATTTATTGTGAACATTTGATGAATTTTTTATTAATATAATTCTTTTTTATTGCTTATATTAAATTAATGTAATAAAATTACAATAGGATAATTATATTTTTATAGGAGGATTAACCTTTGTCATATATTGAATTTAAAAATGTTTGTAAAGAATATAAAATGGGCGAAGTTACAATTAAAGCTTTAAATAATACTAATTTTAGTATAGAAAAAGGAGAATTGGTTGTAATTGTAGGTCCTTCTGGTGCTGGAAAAACAACTACTTTAAATATTTTAGGTGGTATGGATAATGCTACTTCTGGAAAAGTAATTGTTGATGGCAAAATGGTTACAAAATTAAAAAATAAAGAATTAATACGATATAGACGTGAAGATATTGGTTTTGTCTTTCAATTTTATAATCTTGTTCAAAATTTAACTGCTAAAGAAAATGTAGAATTAGCAACAGAAATTTGTAAAAATTCTTTAAATCCTGAAAAAGTTATGGAACAAGTCGGTTTAAAAGATAGAATGAATAACTTTCCATCTCAACTTTCTGGTGGAGAACAACAAAGAGTAGCTATTGCAAGAGCAATTGCTAAAAATCCTAAGTTATTACTTTGTGATGAACCAACAGGTGCATTAGACTATAAAACTGGAAAACAAATCCTAAAATTATTACAGGATACTGCACGAAAAGAAAATATGACTGTTTTAATTATTACTCATAATACTGCGTTGGCCCCAATGGCAGATAAAGTTATACATTTTAAAAATGGTACTGCAGAAAAAATAGAAATTAATGAGCATCCTTTACCAATAGAAGAAATAGAATGGTAATTATAGAAAGGAAGTACTTATGAAAAAAGCCTTATTTAAGGACAGTATAAGGGAAATAAAATATACATATAAAAGGTTTATATCCATTTTACTAATGGCTTTTTTAGGCGTAGGCTTTTTTGCTGGAATAAGAGCTGCTTCTCCTGATATGGTAGATACGATTGATACTTATTATAAGAATCAAAATGTATATGATATTCAGATAATATCCACTTTAGGACTGACTGATGACGATGTTTACGCATTGTCAAATGTCGAAAATGTTGAGCAAATTGTAGCTACATTTGAAACTGATGGACAGATATCTATTGATAATAAAGAAATTATTACTAGAGTAATGTGTGTTGATGACTTAAATTCTCCTGTTCTTATTGAAGGTCATTTACCAGAGTCAAAAAATGAATGTGTTGTTGAAAGTAGTTTTTTAACAGAAAATAATAAAAAAATAGGTGATACAATAGAACTTAACATTGAAGATTCTACAAACGACGAAGGAGAAAGTATTCCTTATTTACAAGAAACTACTTTAACTATTGTAGGAACCATTCAAAGCCCTATTTATATATCGTTAGATAGAGGAACTAGCAATCTAGGAGCTGGAAAGGTTGATTATTACTTATATATTTCAAAGGAAAACGTAAATGCTAATAGCATTTACACAAATATATATATAAAAGTTAAAGATGCTGATAAATATACAACTTCTAGCGATGAATATGAAAATTATATAGATGAAGTTGTAAGTAATATAGAAAATATAAAATCTGAAAGAGAAAATGCTAGACATGATACATTAATTAATATAGCAAATGAAAAAATTGCAGATGCTGAAGAAGAATTAAATACTCAAAAAGCTGAAGCTCAGGAGGAATTAGATAAAGCTAGAAAAGAAATTGAAGACGCTAAAAAGCAAATTGAAGATGGTGAAAAAGAACTTCAAAGTAACAGAGAAGCAGTAGATGCTGAATTTACAAGTGCTTATAATAAATTAATAGAAGGTAAAGAGGAATTAGAAAATAGTGAAGCTGAACTTGCAGATAGAGAAGCTGAAGCTAATAAACTGTTTGAGGATTTAGAAAACCAAAAGAAAGAATTAGAAAATCAATTGGAACAAACTTTACAAGCTATATCTCAAATTGAACCTCAATACAACGAAGTTATAGAAAAACTAAACTCTCCTGATTTAACAGAAGAGGCAAAAGTAGTATTAGAACAAACTAAATCTCAATTAGAATCTCAATTAAAGCCTTTAAACCAAGCAAAAACAGAGTTAGAAAACGGCATTTCTGAAATAGAAAGTGGTATTTCTAGTGGAAAAGCTGAAATTGAGGATGCTAAAAAACAAATTGAAGATGCATGGCAAGAACTTGAAGAAAACAAAGACGCATATTATTCTAATAGGTCTTCTGCGTATGCACAATTAGACTCTGCTGAAGAAGAATTAAAATCTGCAAAAGAAGAACTTGCTTCTGGAGAAAAAAAATTAGAGGATAGTCAAAAAGAATTTGACGAAAAAATTACAGATGCTGAGAAAAAATTAGCAGATAGTAGACAGGAAGTTGCAAATATTGAAAATCCTAAATGGTATATATTAGATAGAAATGGAAATTCTGGTTATAGTAGTTTTATACAAGATACAGAAAGTATTGCAAATATTGGTAAAGTATTTCCTATTATATTTTTTATCGTAGCAGCTTTAATTTCTTTAACCTCTATGACAAGAATGGTTGAAGAAGAAAGAACTCAAATTGGTACATTAAAGGCTTTGGGCTACAATAAACTACAAATTATTAGTAAATATGTAATTTATGCAAGTTTAGCTTGTATAGTAGGTTCAATTTTAGGAATGTGTGTAGGCTTTGTAATTCTTCCAAATATATTATGGGAAATGTATAGTATGATGTATCAAATTTCTGATATACAAATTAGCTTCAATTTTGAAATAGGAAGTATGGGCTTAATATTTATTAGTATTAGTATTATAGGAGCTACAATATATTCATCTATAAAAGAATTAATAAACACTCCTGCAACTTTAATGAGGCCTAAGGCTCCAAAAATGGGAAAAAGAGTTTTGCTAGAGAAAATACCTTTTATTTGGAAGCATTTAAAATTTAGTCAAAAAGTAACTGTAAGAAATATTTTTAGATACAAAAAAAGATTTTTAATGACTATAATAGGTATAATGGGTTGTACAGCTTTAATTGTAACAGGATTTGGTATAAGAGATTCTATAACACGAATTATGCCAGATCAATATGAAAAAATTTTTAACTACGATTTACAAATTAATTTAAAATCAGAACTTACAGATGAAGAAAAAGAAACTTATATAAGTGAATTGATTTCAAAAGGCGAAATTACAAAAACTGTAGAAACTTATATGACATCCGGTACAGCTATAAATGGAGAAAACCGTGAAGATGTGCAAATAATAATTCCAAAAGAAAAAGATCTTTTAGATGGATTAGTAAACATTTATGATATAAATACCAAAGAGATGATAGAAATTCCTGATGACGGAATTTGCTTAACAGATAAAGTAGCCCAACTTTTAAATGTTGAAGAAGGTGATACTATTACTCTTCAAGATACAGATGATAAAGAAACACAAATAAAAGTATCATATATTGTAGAAAATTACGTATATCATTATATTTATATGTCAAAAAATTTATATGAATCTATTTATAATGCGCAATATGAAAGTAATGTCATTTTAGCAGATTGTAACTTTAACTCAGACGAAAATGAAGATGAATTTGTAACTAATTTAATGAAAGAGCCTGAAGTTGCATCAGTAACTAGAATTTCTACAGCTATGACTATGATGGATGATACAATGCAATCTTTGAATTATGTAGTAGTTATTTTAATAGTATCTGCTGGGCTTTTAGCTTTTGTAGTATTATACAATTTATCAAATGTTAATATTAGTGAAAGAATTCGTGAACTGGCAACTATAAAAGTACTTGGTTTTTATGATAAAGAAGTATATTTGTATATTACTAGAGAAACCATAATATTAACTATAATCGGTCTTATTATTGGCCTTGGGGCTGGTTATTTCTTAGATTACTTTATAATGGAAACTTGTGAAATAGATATGCTCCGTTTTGTAAAAATTGTAGAACCTTTAAGTTATTTATATGCATCTCTAATTACAATAGCTTTTACGATAATAGTAAATATTATAACTTACTTTGCTTTAAAGAAAATTGATATGATTGAAAGCCTAAAGAGTATAGAATAATAGTAAAAATGGTAGTATGAAAAACATACTACCATTTTATAAAATTTTTTTCATTTTTATTATAAATATGCTATTAATTTTTTCATTTTAATGTGTTAATGTTCCATTTGGTGTATCTACTATAACAAGTATATCTTCTTCTTTTCCAGTTTCTGCATTTATATAAACTAAGAAGTCCGTATCGTCTACTGTACCTTTAAATTCCCAACATAATACTTCTGTTTTCCATTCTGTAGGTATAATTGCTAAATTTTCACTTTTTATCTCCAAATTTTTATTTAAAGTTTCTTTTGCTGTTTCTTTTGAGACTTTTACTTCTCCTATATTTCTTTCTTCATGAGAATTCAAATATCCTTTTGTTTCTATTCCCATAATTTCTCCATTATCTAATGCTATTTTTAATTTTATTAAATCTGGATAAATTACTACATCGTTTTGTGTATACGCATAGTTTATGGTGATTATTCCATCTTGTTTTAGAAAATATGTTTCTTTCATATTTTCTATACCTTTACTTTTTAAGAAATTTATTCCTAATTCATTTGCCCTGTCTTGTGATATAGTTTCTGCCTCTACATTTCTATTGTAATTCATTAATAATACATGTCCACCCTTTTCTGTAATGGAAATATTCATATTTTCTTCATTTTCATTATTAACCTTTACAGAAAAATCATAAGTTATTATATCAGTATTTTCTGATTTTCCATTTGAACTTATTTCCTGAACTCTATCTTGTCCTATAAAATCTATAGCTATTTGTTTTGCTTTTTCTTCATCTATATTATCCCCTGTTAGTCCTTTTTTAGTGTCGCTTGTCATATGTTCGGAAAAGGCACCATCATATATTAATCCTGAATATTCATGGAAATTTTCTTCAATATTACTGAAACTGCTTTTTGAAATATTACTTACTTCTTGTGCAAAAGCTACTGTTCCTTTTTTAGTTAATTCATCCCATTTTATTCTTCCTTCGTTAATATCTGCAGATAACTGATTTAATGTATTTTCCAGTTCTACACTATAACCATGTAACTCTTCTAAATTACTTAAATCTTCTTCCGTTAATTCCTCATCATTTATATTTTTTCGCGAAAGTGAATAACTATAATCACTTACTTGATTTAGAAATTTAGCTGTTTTTTCTAATTCTACACTATCTATTGGAAGTCTAGACAAATATGCTTGTGCTAAATTTGCTTCTCTCCATACATGTGTTAAAGTTTCTGCTCCATGCTCTGCTGAACTCGATATTAACGATTTTGCTAAATACGTCTCTACATTTTGCACATAATCCACAAGTTCATAAAAAGCCATATTATATTGGTTTTCTGAAGCTTGTCTATATTCAGCTTGCTTTTTATAAATAATAATTCCCATTATGACAATTATAGTAAATAATACTACTATAATACTTAGCATATGCCTATCTTTTAACCTATTTTTCCAATCGATTAATTTGTTTTTTATACTTCCCACAAAACTCATCCTTTCTAATTAAACTATTTACAAAATCTGTGTTTTCCTATTGTTTTAATAAGAGGTCTAGACCAAATCCAATCGCTTGTAGCAGTATCTGGATTAAAATAATAAACTGCCCCATTCGTTGGATCCCATCCATTTAATGCATCTCGAGCTGCCTTTACTACTGTTGAGCCTTCTTCTATCGGAACATTAATCTGCCCATCTGAAACTGCTGTAAAAGCACCAGATTGATAAATTACTCCTGCTATAGTATTTGGAAATCTTGAATCTTTTACTCTATTTAAAATAACTGCTCCTACTGCAACTTGCCCTTCATAAGGCTCTCCTCTCGCTTCTCCATTAATTGCTCTTGCCATTAGTTGAACATCAGATGTATTTGAAGAAGACGATGATGCCATAGTTTTTTCTTTTGAATTCTCCTGTAAGTTAATAAGCAATGTTATTAATATTATTAAAACTATTACAATTAGAATACATTTTAAAATTTTCTTTATCATAATAATCTCCTTTTACTTATATTCACTTTTATTTTGTGTATTTTTTCTATTATTATTCTAAAAATTAGCAAAAAAAAATCGATTATAAAATCGATTTTTAAATTTATAAATTCTCCATTATTATTTTACATATATCTTCTGTTGAATGTTTTTTAGATATTTTTTTTACTCCTTCTGCTAGTTTTTCTATTTTTTCTTCTGAATTAAATATATTTGCAATTACCTCATCTATATTGTCATTTTTCTTTATCCAAATACCAGCTCCTCTTTCTTCTAAAAATTGTGCGTTTTCTTCTTCTTGTCCGGGAATTGGATTGATAATAATCATAGGCAATCCTGATGCTAAAGTCTCACTTGTTGTAAGTCCTCCTGGTTTCGTTACCACTACATATGATATACTCATTAACTCTGGAACGTTATTAGTATATCCTAAAACTTTTACTCTTTTTTCTGCTTGTGCCTCTTTTACTAATTCTTCAAAATGATTTTTTAATTTTTCATTTTTTCCAGATATGACTACTATTTGATAGTCTTTAGTGTATTTTATTATGGATTTTAATATTAATATTGTCCTTGTTTTTCCTAATCCAAACTCTCCCCCTCCGAAGAAAAGTATTGTTTTTTTATTTTTATCTAAATTAAACATTTCATAAATTTTTTCTTTGTCAAATTTTTCTTTAAACCTTTTTGATAAAGGAATTCCTGTTACATGTATTTTCTCTTTTTTTACTCCATATTTTACTAGTTGTTCTTGCATTTTATCATTTGATACAAAAAATAAGTCTCCATATTCATTTCCAACTAGCCATTGTGTATGCATAGAAAAATCTGTTAATATTGTTGCTAATTTACATTCTAATAATTTTTTTCTTTTCAAATAACTTACCATTTGTGTACTAAAAGGGTGTGTAGAAATAATTATTTCTGGATCTATTTTTTTTATTAATTTATATAATTTTTTTGCCATTAATTTGTTTGACCCTTTACTTATTCCAGAAAGTATTCCTTTTTGAGATTTTGAATAAACTTTTCCCCATAGCTTTGGTGCATCTTTTGCCATTTTTTTATATGCACCTGTTGTTAATTTGTCCAAAAATTTATTTATATATCTTATACAGTCTACCATTTCAATTTGTATATCTGTATAGTTATTTTCCAAACATTCTTTTATAGACTTAGCTGCTGATAAGTGTCCTCCTCCATACGAAGCATAAAAAATTAATATTTTTTTCATAGAACTTTTATATAGTATATTTTATACTATATCTCCTTCCTTATATTTCTCTTCTTCCTTCTAGAGCTTTACTTAATGTTACTTCGTCAGTATATTCTAAATCTCCTCCTACAGGAATTCCATGTGCTATTCTTGTTACTTTTATTCCAAGTGGTTTTACTAACTTAGATATATACATTGCTGTTGCTTCTCCTTCTACTCTTGGGTTTGTTGCAAGTATTACTTCTTTAACTTGACCATCCATAAGTCTAGCTAATAATTCTTTTATTTTTATATCGTCTGGGCCCACACCATTCATTGGTGATATGCTACCATGTAGTACATGATATAGTCCCTTAAATTCATGAGTTTTTTCCATAGCAACAACATCTCTTACATCTTCTACTATGCAAATAACAGAATGATCCCTATTTTTATTTGCACATATTGGACATGGATCTGTATCTGTTATATTGTAACATACTGAGCAGTATTTTAGATTTTTCTTAGCATTTTGTATTGCCTCTATAAATTCATTTGTCTCTTGTTCGCTCGCATCTAAAATATAAAAAGCAAGTCTCGCTGCTGTTTTATTTCCTATGCTTGGTAATTTTTCAAAACTTTCTATTAATTTTTCTATTGATGGTGAATAATATGACATTGTTTTTCCCTCTCTTTATTGCAGTATTTAAGGACGTATTTATTACGCCCTTAAAGTGTATATTACATCATTCCTGGTATATTATATTTTCCAAATTCTGCAGAAGTTGCACTATCGACTTTTCTTAATGCCTCATTTACGCAACCTAAAATTAGGTCTTCTAACATTTCTACATCATCTGGGTCAACTACATCTTTTTGTATTTTTATTTCCTTTATTTCTTTTGCACCAGATACTTTTACACTAACAGCTCCACCTCCAGCAGTTGCTTCAAATTCCTTTTCTGCTAATTCTGCTTGAGATTTTTCCATATCTGCTTGCATTTTTTTAGCTTCTTTCATTAATTGATTGATGTTCATTCCACCAAATCCCCCCATTCCTGGGAATCCTCTTTTTGACATAAATTTTCCTCCTTATTCATCTATTATATTAATTGGTATATCTAAATCTTTTGTTGCTTTATCTAAATCTATTTCTTCAACCTTTTTTTTAACTATATTATCTTCGCTATCTAACAATTTTACTTGCATTGTTTTTCCACATTCTGTGGAAATAAGTCTTACTAATTCATTATGATTTTCTGGTTTTTCAATAACTGTTTTTACAAAAGGAGTAAGTCCATTTGTAAATACAATTCCTATAACCATATCATTAATTTCTATTAGCTTAGTATTAAGTAGATTTGTTGCAACTAAAATTTTTCCAGATTGCTTTAACTGTTCTATTACTTTAGGCCAAAAATCTAAACTTGATAATTTACCTGTATCTACCTTTTTCTTTTCTTGTTGTTTATTTTCTTCTTTTTTTATAGGCTTTTCACTTTCTTTTTTATCCTCTTCATTGACTACTTTTGCCCCAGACACATTAATGTTATCTATTTTATTTTCCAATTTAGAAATTCTATTATTTATTTCTTCTAAGTCCGTGCTACTTGACTTAGTTTGTTCAGAACTTAATTTTATTATTTCTACTTGTAGCATTAAGCTTTTCTGTGATGACCATTTTATATCATTTTCGCACTCTGATAAGTCATAAATAATTTTTAGCAATCTTTCTTTTGAAACTTTTTCCGAAAGTTCCTTAATTTGTTCTAATTCTGTCTTACTATATATCTCTAAATTTCCACTTGTTTTATATATAAGTATATCTTTTATATATTTTATAATTTCCCATACAAGATTTGTTATATCTTTCCCTTGATTAAGTACTTCTTCTAAACTTTTTAGTGCTTCTTCTACATTATATTCAAAAATTGCTTTAACTATTTTATATATAAATTCTAATTTTGGCATTCCAACTAAATCTTTTACTAAATCTATATCTATCTTGTTATTTCCATCTTGTAAGCATCTTTCTAGTATGCTAAGAGCATCTCTCATTGCACCTTCAGCCAAAATAGAAATTAGTTTAATTGCTTCGTCTGTTATTTCAATGTTAGTTTCTTTTGCTACATATTCTAGTCTTTTAGCAATATCATCATTAGAAATCTTTTTAAAATCGAATCTTTGGCATCTTGAAAGTATTGTTGCAGGCAATTTTTGTGGCTCTGTTGTAGCTAAAATAAATTTTACATGTTCTGGTGGTTCTTCTAATGTTTTCAATAAAGCATTAAAGGCACCTGTTGATAGCATATGTACCTCGTCTATAATATACACTCTATATTTAGCCAATGTTGGTAAAAAATTTACTTCATCCCTAATTGCACGTATATCATCAACACTATTATTAGATGCAGCATCCATTTCTACTATATCAGTTAATGAACCCGCTAAAGCTGCTTTACAAATTTCGCATTCATTACATGGTTCTCCATCTTGAGGATTTAGGCAATTAACAGCTCTTGCTAAAATTTTTGCACTACTAGTCTTTCCTGTTCCTCTTCCTCCATTAAATAAATAAGCATGACCTGTTCTTCCTGCAATAACTTGATTTTTTAATGTTCTTGTAATTGCATCTTGTCCTACCATTTCATCAAATCTTAACGGTCTAAACTTTCTATATAAAGCAGTATATGCCAAATTATATCCCTCCTATAAAAAAGATGGTATTTTTGTCTATAGTCACTCTATGGAAGATAATACCCACACAAAAGTATCTACTTATTGCTGCTTCCTTCCGGACCTGACAAGGTTCATAGGCTTCTGTTGGGTTTACCCTCCATACAGTGACTATGGCATTATCTACCATCAAATTATATAATGTTTTTACTATTTTATCAAGTGTTAATTAACTCTTTTAAAGATTAAATCTGACATATCTGTTTTTTCAAAATTTGTTGTTCCTTCTTCAATAATATTTCCATTTGGCATATCTAAATTAATAGTTGTTTTATATTTATTTTTGTCTATTTCCATAGTTAAATCAAATGATACTTTAAATTGTACATCCTCTAATTTTGCATTAATTTTATTTAATAAAGTTCCATTATGTACAATTTCTGTATCTTTATCAGACTCATATTCTCCAATTTTAGTATTGCTAAATCTTATGTATGCTGTTCCTCCTTCACTTCCTATTTCTAAAGTTTTTGGGTTTGTTTTTGAAGCTCCTGTATATGTTAATTCATAATTTACTAAAAAATTATCTGAATAATCATATAAACTTCCTTCAGAACTATTTGGCATATAAGGTCTTACTGTTCCTAACTTTGGAGATTGAGTAACTTGTACATTATTTATAATTACCTTTTCTAACATTTCGCCTTGATTGGTCTCACTTTTGTCTATATATAAATATACATCGTTATTTTGGTATATATCTAAATCCCATTTTTCTGTTACTTCTTCTGATTTATCAATGCCTTCTGCTGTACTTATCATAATAATTTTTGAAAGAGTATATGGTAAATTTTTTTCTCCTTCTACTTGATACCTTAATATTAAGCTAATTACAATAAGTACTATTATTGCTAATGCAGATACTGCTATACAAAATTTTATCGTTTGCTTTCTTTTTTCGTTATCCATAATTATCCTTTCTTTTCTATTGGCGGAGTGGGTGGGATTCGAACCCACGTGCCAGTTTTCCCAGCTAACTGATTTCGAATCAGCCTCGTTATGACCACTTCGATACCACTCCTATTATATTAACCTTGTTGTTATTTAATTCTATTTTTTATTACTTTCCTTGCTTTTTCTTAATTCTTTAAAAAATTGCTTTATAATTTCTTCACATTCAGGTTTTAAAATATCCTTTTCTATTTCAACTTTATGGTTAAACTTATAGTCTTCTAATAAATTTAGAACAGAACCGCATGCACCTGTTTTTTCATCCATAGTACCTATATATATTTTTTTTATTCTTGCTTGTATTATAGCTCCTGCACACATACTGCAAGGCTCAAGTGTAACATACATTTCGCAATCTTGCAATCTCCAATCATCTATTTTTTTACTTGCTTTTTGTATTGCAATTATTTCTGCGTGTTTTGTAGTGTCCCTTTTTTCTTCTTTTTGATTATATGCTCTTGCTATTATTTTATTATCTTTTACAATAACAGCTCCTACTGGAATTTCTTCTTTTTCGTATGCCCTTTTTGCTTCTTTTAAAGCTTCTTTCATAAATTTTTCTTTTTCTGTCATTTTTTCCTCTTAAAAATAAAAATAGTGGTGTGCCTAGCGGGAATTGAACCTGCGACCCCTCGCTTAGGAGGCGAGTGCTCTATCCAACTGAGCTATAGACACATGTTTTCTATTTTAATAATATATATATTATAACATTTTTAATTATTTATCAAGCCCTCTATATAATAACGTTATTTATTGTTTATTATTTCATATAATTATAGTTGGAGGATATTAACTATGTTTTCTTGTGAATTTGTTACTTTTATTTCAGCACTAGCTTGTTCAATTGCAAAAGGAAAATCTCAAAAGGAAATTAATATTTTAGCTGCATTTTTTACTCAACTTGGTGACACATTAGCCACAATTTCAACTTTAGACTCTGATTAATTCACATATTATACTTTTTCTGTTGACAATTATGTTATAATATTTATATTAGTTTTAAGGAGTTTTAATATGCAAAGAATTCTTAGTTATATGAGGAAAGCAATAGAAAAATATAATATGATAGAAGAAGGAGACAAAATTTTAATAGGGTTATCTGGTGGAAAAGACTCTATTACTTTAGCTATGGGCTTAAAAGCTTTGCAAAGATTTTATCCTAAAAAGTTTGATATGATTTGTGCTAGTATAAATCCTGGCTTTGACTTTTTTGATTCTGATTTTTTAAAAAGCACTTGTGAAAAAATAGGTATTCCTTTTATTGAAGAAAAATCACACATTAAAGAAATTGTATTTGATATTCGTAACGAAAAAAATCCATGTTCTTTATGTGCAAATCTTCGTAGGGGAATTTTAAATTCTGTAGCTCAAAGAGAAGGATGTAATAAAATAGCATTAGGTCATAATGAAGACGATGTTTTAGAAACTTTCTTTTTAAATTTATTATATGCCGGAAACTTAAACACTTTTGCTCCTATAAGTTATATGGATAGGTCTAAAATTACTTTAATTAGACCTATGATATATATTTCAGAAAAAGAAATTAGAAAATTTATTAAAAGAAATAATATAGAAGTAATGCCTAAAGTTTGTCCTATGGATGGAGTTTCTAAAAGAGAAGATATGAAAAAAATGATAATAAATTTTGAAAAAGAAATTCCTACCATTAGGGCTAATATTACAGGAGCAATAAAAAGAGCTAACATTAATGGATGGAAAGAATAATTTATCTGGAAGGACTTTAATTATGAATGAAAAAATAGATTTATTCAAAAAAATTATTGAAGATAGTAATAATATTGTTTTTTTTGGAGGAGCTGGTGTTTCTACTGAAAGTGGCATTCCTGATTTTCGCAGTAAAGATGGTCTTTATAATCAAAAATATAAATTTCCACCTGAAGAAATTTTAAGTCATCATTTTTTTATTGAAAATCCTGAAGAATTTTATAAATTTTATAAAGAGAAAATGAATTCATTAAAATATGCTCCTAATATCACGCACCATAAACTTGTAGAACTTGAAAGAAAGAATAAGTTAAAAGCTATAGTTACCCAAAATATAGATGGTCTTCATCAAAAAGCTGGCTCTAATATTGTTTATGAATTACATGGAAGTGTTTTAAGAAATTATTGTACAAAGTGTCGGAAAATTTTATTATGCTAATTTTATTTTTAATTCTAATGGCATTCCTTATTGTAATTGTGGCGGTATAATAAAACCTGATGTTGTTTTATATGAAGAACCTTTAGATGATTCAACATACTATTCATCAATAAAAGCTATATCTTCATGTGATACACTTATTGTTGGAGGTACATCTTTAACTGTATACCCAGCTAGTGGATTAATCAGATATTTTTCTGGAAGGAATTTAATCCTTATAAATAAAGATTCAACATCTTTAGATAACATTGCTAATATAGTTATTAATGATAGTTTAGGTAACGTTTTTTCTAAAATTTAATTTGATTTAAAATACACCAATTATTAAATATATTTAATAATTGGTGTATTTTTATATATTAAACTTTTATTTTCCTTTTTCCTTATTTCTCTTATCTTGTATAATATCCATTTCTTTTTCAGTAATTAATGTAACATTATTTTCTTTTGCCCAAGATACGCATCCTTTTAGTACAGTATTTAAAAATACTCTTGGAACTTTTACTAATTTTGCACAAGCTTCATCTGTAAATTTAACTTCTGTATCTATTCTTGATGCTGCGTATTTAACTGTATCTAAACTTATTCCCTTATTTGCTGGTATTGGCTCCATTATTGGTCTTCTAAATTTAGTATACCAAAAATTTTTGTTATCCCTATATCCATAATCTACAGGTACTGATGGAAAAACATTTGGATTAACTCCATCTATAATAGCATTATAGTATTTTGGTTTCATTAATATATGGTCAATTTTTAATATGAAATGTGCACCATGTTCACTTGTAATTCCATTAAATTGATGATATGGAGGTAAATATTCATCTTGTACAGTATCATTTTGTGCATTATCCAATTCTTTTACCCATGTACATTCAAATACTTGAAATGCTTCTTGTATTATTTGTGGAAATTTTTCATCTGGATTTTCTCTTGCACTTTTGCCATCCACTAAATTGAAAATGCAATTTTTCATTTTTTCTTCCGTCGTTTCTCCTGGGTATCCTAACCTTACTGCTTCTTTAAAATATTTTCTTTTATCTGGGATAAAATTTATAGAGCATTTTCCTGTTCTTAAAATATTTTTTGCAGTATTAGAGCTGTTTCTACAACAAAGAACCATAGCATAGTAGTCTTTTCCAGCAATATAGTATGGAAAACATAAAGAATATGATCCTAAATTAGTTTGCCCATTCTCACTTAGTGTTCCTATTTCTGTTGTTGGCATTGGAAAAAAACTTGATGTTTGATAAAAATTGTCCACTATTCTCATATCTCTAAAGCCGTTTAACTCTTCTATTTTCTTTTGTTCCATTTTATTTTCCTTCTTTCTTTTTTTATTTAGTTATATCATATTTTTTTTAAATTTGCTATTTAATTAAATATATTTTTATATATTCTCTTTTCTTATTGTTTCTATTATATTTTGCTTATTTGTTTTATTTAATGAATATTTCATTATTCCACCTATTAGTATGCATAAAATTATAATTACAATTAAAATTTCTTTTATAGGAAAGATATAATTCATCTCTATATTTGTACAAATTACCTGATATACGATATACGAAAGGATTATTCCAATTGGTATACTTATAACTAAAGATTTTAATATATAAAATAAACTTTCTAAAGCAATCATATGATTAAATTCTTTATTGGTCATACCTATAGCTTTTAAATTTGCAAATTCTCTCTGTCTTAGTTCCATACTTGTTGTTATTGTATTAAATATATTAGTTATTCCTATTAATGCAAAAATTACTATAAAACTATATAAGAAAATAGTAATTGTTAATGATTTGGCTTTTTCTTCTCTTTCGGTTTCTGCTATATTCCCAACATAAGCAAAGTCATAATCATTTTTTAGTTTTTCTTCTAATTCCCTGTCATTGTCAGAATTTATATATACTGCACATCTTGCATCTCTATATAAGAGGTTGTCCATCATTTCATCACTTACTATAATATAAGAGGTAAAATTATCCCCATATTCTACTATATTCATTAGTCTTTTATCGGTTACTTCTGCTATTTCTATATTTAATGTTTCATCATTTTGAGTAACATTAATTATTTCTAATGTATCTCCCTCTTCATAATCATACATTCTATATAATTTATAATGTTCGTTTCCATCAAGTGTAACAAACCCTGTTTTATAATCTATTAATATTGCTTTATCCTTAACATCTTCATATTTTAAACCTAATTCTTTTATAAAATCATTATATCCTTCATTTCCCAGTGAATAAATATCTATAGATGAATCCGGATTTATATTAAATTCTTTATCATTAATAATATCTTTCAAATCTTTTGAATAGTGTTCTTCCCCATTTATGCAATATGCATATGCCACTCTTTCTACTATATACCTTTTTTCTCCTAATCTTCTAATTATATCCTCTGCTTTTTTTGCCTCTTCATAATTAGATGGTCTTATTAAAACATTATATTGGTAATCATTGTAATATGAATTTTGAATTTTTGACACATAATTTACAAAAGATGACATTCCTATAAATATTGATACACTTACTACTATTGAAATTACTGTGGTTCTATATCTTTTTTTATTTCTTTTTAAGTTTTTATAAGCAATATCTCCACCTACTCCAAACATTCTTTTTATTATTTTTGACGATTTTACTGTTTTATTTGTAATATCTATATTTTCATTATTTCTTATAGCCTCTATTGGAGAAATTTGTGATGCCTTTTTAGCGGATTTACTAGCAGAAAAATATATTGTTATAATGCTTAAAACTACAGATAAAATAATCATCCATATATTAATTGAAAAAATAAATTTTATTCCATATAAGTATTCACTTAATAAATTTTCTCCTATCTTTAAAAATAAATATATTAGTCCTGTTCCTAAAAGTATTCCAATAGGAATTGCTATAATTCCAAGTATAAAAGCTTCATAAAATACCATTTGTCGTATTTGCTTTTTTGTTGCTCCTATAGATGAAAGCATTCCGTATTCTTTTATTTTTTCTGTTATAGATATACTAAAACTATTTCTTATACAAAATACTGATGAAATTATTATTACTATCATAACTATTGTTGCAATCGCATATATCATAAAAAATACTGAATAACCAAACCCACCACTTTCCATAATTGTTAAAAGTGAATTTATTGTATATGTATATTTATTAGATTTGTTAAAAAATAGATTCTCTGATGTTTCTTCTAATGTTTTACCTTGTAATTGATTAAATTCCTCTTGGCTTACCCCTAATATATCTGCCGTTTCTTCTATAAAGTTAATTACATTTTTATATCTTACATATACATCATAAGTTTCCGTATTTTCGGATAAAGTCGTAATTATAGTAGAATACGTAATATTATTTTCTTCCATATAGTCCTTTTCTATATTTTCATCAGTAACATCAATTATTCCTACTATTTTATAATTTTTGGTAGTTGTTTCTGAATTATTATCAGCTTCTTCTTCATTTGTAATATTTAGCTCAACTTCTTTGCCTATTTCAAAGTTCGCATTTTCTTTTATATCTAAATTATTTTGTGATATTACAATTTCGTTTTCACTTTCTGGCATTCTTCCTTCTACTAATTTTATTCCTAATTCTTGCATTGCATTTTCTGAAAATCCTAATATTTGAAAATATATATTTGCTTGTTCATTATCTTTACTATATATGCTATATCCTATTTTCTGCGTTAAAAACAAATTCTCTATAGAATCTTTATTTTCTATATTTTTTATTTCTTCTGTAGGTACATCATTAAATTTTACATGATAATTCCCATCGGTTTCTCTTACATATTCGCAATATGATTTATAAGCACTAGATACTAATGTTGCTATACTTGTTATTAATGCTGTGGCTAATACTATTCCTATAATAGTTACAATCGTTCTTTTTTTATTTAGTTTTAGGCTTTTTATTGTTAGTTTATGTAGTAGTTTCATTCATACCACCTCTTATACTATTTTTCCATCTTCAATTTTTATAATCCTATCTGCCATTTTTGCTATTTCTAAATTGTGAGTTATCATTATAATTGTTTGATTATATTTTTTATTAGATTCTTTTAATAATTTTATAATTTCTTCACTTGCATTTGAGTCTAAATTTCCTGTTGGTTCATCTGCAAGTATAACAGAAGGATTACATATTAAGCTTCTTCCTATGGCTACTCTCTGTTGCTGTCCGCCAGATAATTGATTTGGTAAATGATCTTTTCTATTTTCTAGTCCTAAAACTTTTAATAATTCGTCTAATTTATCTTTTTCAATTTGTATTTTATCTAATTCTAATGGTAAAGTTATATTTTCTACTACATTTAATATAGGTATTAAATTATAAAATTGGTATATTAGCCCTACTTCTCTTCTTCTAAAGATGGCTAATTCATCATCTTTTAAAGAATAAATGTCTTTTCCATTTATAAATACTTTTCCACTTGTTGGTCTATCTACTCCGCCAATTAAGTGTAATAGTGTTGATTTTCCGCTACCTGAACTACCAACTATTGCCACAAATTCTCCCTTTTCTACTGTAAAGGATACATTATTGACAGCAATTACTTCGTTTTCGTCTTTTCCATATTTTTTTACTAAATTTTCTACTTTTACTATTTCCATTTTCTCTCCTTTCTTATGCCTATAGGAAATACTTATCTTTTATTTTTTGTTTTTATGATAGTTATAAAATGTAGAATTTTAAAATAAATCATTATTATATATAATTCAGGCCTATTGCATTTTCTACTATTAATACATTACTTGATTTTGTCTATATAATTATAGGCATAATGTCTATTAATTTACAATTTACCATTTTTTTCTAGTGGTGTCAACATCCACCTTTTTGCAAATATGTTGTAATTTCAAGTTATTTTTGTCGTTATTTGTCGAAAAATAGTTCTTTCATTTTCATTAAGTAACATACATACACTAAATTCATATAATAATATAAGGAGGAATGTAAATATGTCAGACAAAATATATGATGTTCTAAAATGGATAACATTAGTATTTTTGCCAGCTTTGACAACTCTAACAGGTGTAATACTAAATTCTTTTAACATCAATTATACTGAAATAATATTAACTATTATGACAGCTATAACAACTTTCATGGGTACAATTTTGGGTATTTCAAATATAAATTATAGTAAAAACAATAATAATATAATTACAGGAGAATCCGAGCAACCAAAAGAAAACGCTGATAACTTAGGCTTTACTACAAATATAGAAGGGGTGAATAAAGATGGAGATAATTAAAGACATAACGAATACTAATAGAACAATTTCTAACAATAGAAAAATAGAATATTTAGTTATTCATTATGTAGGTGCAGTATCTACAGCAAGAAATAATGCTAGTTATTTTAAAAACACTTATCGTGGTGCTTCTGCACATTATTTTGTAGATGATAACGAAGTAGTACAAGTAGTGGAAGATAAAGATATTGCTTGGCATTGTGGAAATGATGTGTATTACTCTGGTGCTAGAAACAGTAACAGTTTAAGCATAGAAATGTGTTGTTATAAAATGTCAAATGGAAATTTAAATGTGTCATCAGATACCGAATCAAGAGCAATAGAATTATCAAAAGAATTAATACAGAAATATAATATTCCGATTGAAAATGTTGTAAGACATTATGATGTTACTCACAAAAATTGTCCTGCTCCTTTTGTAACTGATGAAGAAAAATGGAATAACTTTAAGAAAAAATTACAAGGAGAATCTACTTCCGAAGAATCTCAAGATAAAAACAATGATAGTAACTACGAAAAACGTGTTAAAAATTGGCAAGATACAATGAATTTAGATTATAATAGTAATTTGGCTATAGATGGCTCCTTTGGTCCAGCTTGTAGAGAACAAGCACTAGAACACTATTTATATTATAAAATTCCCACAATAAAGAATGAACATGTAAGATTAGTTCAAAGAAATTTGAATAGGTTAGGATACAATGTGGATGTAGATGGTTCTTTTGGTCCAATAATGGAAAGTACTATAAAGAAATTCCAAGAGGAAAACCAAATAGAAGTAGATGGATACGTTGGTGCAGAAACAACCGAATTATTATTAAAGTAGTTAATGTTTATTTTTAAATAATTTTTTAAGAAGTAAATAGTTTAAATACATTATATTTATTATTAATAAACAAAATAAAATTGACTTAAAATATTGAATAAATATAACTTTTAACTATCTACTTCTAATTTTTTAAATTAATTATTTTTGTAGCTACATTTTTTACAAATGTTTTATCATGTTCTATAAAGATTATTGTAGGTTTGTATTTTAATATTGCTTCTTCTATTTGTATTCTAGTTAATATATCTATATAATTTAAAGGTTCATCCCAAACATATAAGTTGGCATTTTCTGTAATACTTTTGGCTATTAAAACTTTCTTTTTCTGTCCTTCGCTAAGCTTTTCTATTTTTCTGTTAAAATCTTCTTTTGAAAATCCCATCTTTGAAAGCATTGCCTTTAGTATACTTTCTTCAATATTATTCTTTAATGCTAATTCTTTTAGACTTCCCCTTAATTCTTCTGTATGTTGTGGTACATAGGATATTTTTATATCATTTATAATTTTTAATGTTCCATTAAACTCAATATTTTCTTTTAAAAATAATTTTAATAAACTAGTTTTCCCTATACCATTTTTTCCTACTATAGCAACTCTTTCTCCATTATTTATATCAAAAGAAATTTTATCAAAAATAGCTTTATCATTATATTTTATTTGCAATTTATCTGCAATAATTAAACTTTTTCTATTATTTTCTAATGGCTTTATAACTAACTCATCATTTCTATCTATGTTTTTTAACAAATTAGATTTTTCTTCAATAGCTTTTTCTATTCTTTTTTCCATTACTTTAGACTTTTTCATCATTTTGGCTGCTTGATGTCCAATATATCCTCTATCTACTTTTGAACCTGAATTTTTTGTTCCATATTTTGTTTTTTCTACTTTATCAGACCAATTAGATGTATTTCTTGATGCAATTTCTAGTCTATTTATATCTTTTTGTATTTTTTCATTTTGTGTTAATTCAAAATTATTTTGTCTATCTAAATTTTCTTTCCATGAACTAAATTTTCCTTTTTGTATTTCTATATTACTATTATTTATAGAAATAATATGATTTACTACTTTATCTAAAAAATCTCTATCATGAGAAACTATTATAAATCCCTTTTTACGTTTTAAGTATTCTGCTAAATTATCTTTTGTTTCTGTGTCTAAGTGATTTGTCGGCTCATCAATAAGGAGAAAATTATTTTCTTTTAAAAACAAACTTACTAATAAAACTTTTACTTGTTCTCCTCCACTTAATACACTAAAATCTTTATATAAAATTTCTGGATTTGTGTTTAATAAATTTAACTCTTTTATTATTTTCCAATCTTCCACACTTGGTATTATTTCTTCTATAATATCTAATGTCATTCTTTTTTTATTATTAATTTCAAAAGGGAAATAATCTACATCAACAGTCTTTATTATACTTCCGCTAAATTCATATTTTCCCAATAATAAATTCAAAAAAGTAGTTTTTCCCTTGCCGTTTCTTCCTATTAATCCTAATTTCCAATCTGTATCTATATTAAAAGATACGTCTTCAAATATATTATCTACATTTCCTTCATAGCCAAATGTTAAATTTCTAACTTGTATCATCGACATATTAAAATCACCTCCTATGTTAAAATATTGTATACTTTTATCCCAATTTGTCACCATTATCTGCTTTTTTATCTGGTGTTATTAAAACAACTCCATTTTTGCTATATGTCCCTAAAACTAATACTTCTGACATAAAATTTGCTATTTGTCTAGGTGGAAAATTGACTACAGCTAAAATCTGTTTACCTATTAACTCATCTGCCATATATAAATCTGTAATTTGAGCCGATGATTTTTTTATTCCTATTTCTTTGCCAAAATCAATCTCCAATTGATATGCTGGTTTCTTTGCCTTTTCAAAATTATATGCATTAATTATTGTTCCTACTCTTATATCTAATTTCATAAAATCATCAAATGTAACCATATTTTTCTTCCTTTCATACAAAAAACTCTACAAACCTTTATACAGTTTGTAGAGTCATACTTTGGTGCGTCATAGAGGAGTCGAACCTCCGACCATCAGATTAAGAGTCTGCTGCTCTACCAACTGAGCTAATGACGCATTACAACGTATATTATACGCTGTAATAATACTCTTTGTCAAGTATTTTAATTAATTAGTCTTATTATTTGTCTGTTTTGTTGTTCCAGTAGTTGCAGATGTCGTTTTCTTTGTTCCTACTCTCACAATTTTGTTTTGTGGGCTATATGAATCTTTTGATAATAATGTTTTTGATATTACTACTCCATTTTTCCTTAAAATTCTATATCCTTCACTTCTACAGCCATTAAATCCAACTTGCTCTACTACTTTTTTACCTTCTTCTAATGTTGAATCATATATATATTCAACTTCATTTGGAATATATGAGGTTATGTTAGACTCAATAACTACTTCATATTCTTCCTCTTCTTTTATTCCATATAAGTCAATAGTAACAACTCCATTTTTCGCTGTTCCAACTATTTTTATTGGATAAGATCTTGTATTTTTAAATTTAAAATCTATTGAACCCCAATACACTGTTGCATCTCTGCTTGGATCCACATATGAACATTCAAAAATATGGTTACTTCTTTCTACAATTTCTAAGTTGGCCAAAAGTGCTGTATTGTATAATGTAGAAGATACTTGGCATATTCCACCACCTACATCTGGAACAACTTTTCCTCCTACATAAGCTGTACCTTCTTTATATCCCTTTTCTAGGGTTGTTCTTCCTATTGTTTGGTTATAAGAAAATACTTCCCCTGGCATAATAACTGTTCCATTAATTGTTTTAGTTGCTAATTCAATATTAGTACTTCTATTATAGTTACTTGCATCATATCTAGTAGTAAAAGATGCAAGCTCATCTGGAAATGCTTCTTCTCCTAAATCTGCAATTGTTTTATCAGCTATTGTTATTTTAAGTGGAATTATATATTCATCTTTATCCTCTTCTATTATTTTTTCTGCTTCTTCCATTGTTACCCCAAAGTCCACCCCATTAACATGTGTATGTACTTCTGTTGGGTTATGTGTTACATATGCATCTTGTGCTTCTTTATATATTTCCTGTCTTATTTTTTCTAAATCTATAGGGTCTGGGTCTACTACTTTTGTTGGTATTTCTATTTGATTATCCTGTGTATTAAAATTCTGTAATTTATTATAAATTAATTCTTTAAGTTCATCTTGCTTTATTTTGTCTCCAGCAGTTCCTCTAGTTAATATTAATGCATCATCTTCTATATAATAACTGTTTTGCACTACTGTTGTTGGAAGCTTTAATGATGTATCTTCTATTATTTTATTTAATTCTTCTTCATTTAAAGAAAAATCTAATTGTATATCTTTTTTAAATAATTTAGTCCAAAGTATTGTATAATTATTTGTAATAATATTTCCATCTCTTCCAACATTATAAGCTTCTTCTACTGCTTTATCCACATCAAATACTGCTGCTATATCATCTGAAGAAATTTCTACTGCATATTCTCCTTTTACTAATTTTATTCCGCTTATCAATTTTTCTGTAGCAATTTTATTTAATTGCTGTTTTGCTTCTTCTTCTGATAAATTTGATATATCTATTCCGTGAACACTTATACCTGAAAGAATATTATTGTTATTTATATTAATTAAAGAAAAAATTATAGAAAATATAACTAATACAAACGCTGCAAGTCCACATACTATACCAATAATTAATTTTTTTGATTTTTTCTTATTTTCAGTAGGATTAGATTGTTCTTTTTTCTCGTTTTTATTTGGTTCTTTTTTATTCTGTTCTTTTGCTTCACTTTTACTATTTTCTTCTTTTAATTCTTGCTTCTCTTCTTTTTTTGAAGATTCTTTTTCTTTCTCTTCATTTTTTTTATTTTTTTCAATAGTCTTATTTTCTTTTTCAATATTATTTTCATTTATTGGTATTGCATCTGAAATATTAGTTTCTTGTTTTGTATTATCCACTTTTTCATTGTTTTTAATGTCTTTATTCTCTACTTTTTCTTCTTTTATTTCATTATTTTTTTCATGAAGATTGTTATTATTTTTTTTCTTTTTGCTCATATTCTTCCTCCACTATATTTTATACGCAATTACAAAATAATATTACCACAACTATATTTTTTTTACAATAAATATATTGCTATATTTTGTCAATTTTTGATATTTTTATTACATTATTGTTACAATTATGGACATTTTGTATTTCTTTAGATATAATTATACAAGATTTTATAAGGAGAAATTTTTATGATTGGAGATTTAATTGCAAAAATACGTAAAGAAAAAAAGATGACAAAAACTCAGCTTTCAGAAATGACTAATATTAATATTGGTCATCTTACTCACATAGAAAAAGGTGAAAGAAGCCCAAGTTATAAGGCTTTAAAATCTATTTGCAAAGCTTTAGATGTTCCTTATCAACCAATCTTATATACCTTGGACAAAACATTAGAAGATTCTCATAAAGAATATAAAATAGTAAACCATATTTCATATTCTAATGTTCCTGCCGTAGATATAGAAAATTTTATTCCTTGTCCTTCTAGTATGGGAAGTGCTTCTATCGCAATAAAAGTAAAAGATGATTCAATGGAGCCAAAATTAAAAAAAGATTCTTACGCATACATAGCTTTAAATACACCATTAGAAAATAAGGACTTAGCACTATTTTCTTATAATAATTCTTTATTAATAAGAAGATTTATTATAAGAAAAGATGACATAGCTTTAAGAGCAGAAAAAAAAGAAATTGCAGATATTTGTGTTACAAAAGATGATGACTTTTATATTATAGGTAAAATATTAGGTACAAACATTGATTAATTTTTGGTGAAAAATGTTGAAAAAGTACTTGCATAAAAATATGTTTAATATTATAATTTGATTGTTAAACAAGAGAAAAATAAGGAGAATGTTGAAATGGAATTAGTAAAAAATATATTCTTTAATAC
>JAGHJM010000067.1 GCA_017886645.1 Clostridia bacterium | reverse complement strand
GTTTTAAACATTTTTACAATGTTTTCTGGTGTTATTTCTTTACAAAAATAAACTTTTGCTTTCTCCATCATTAAATCATTCCTTTCATTTTTTTATTTTATCATATCACTAATATTATAAAACGTTTAATTTATTATAATATATCAAATTAGTTTATATCGTATATACTAAAAGTTGATACTAATTTTCTATTTTCTTTCTTCATATTGTTCTACCCTCATATGAAGATGATATTTTTCTCTTAAATCTGCAATTTTCTTCATCATTGGAGATTTATGGTGTTCGTCTAAGGCTTCTTCACTCTCCCATCTGTCTATCAACAAAACTGTTTCTGGATCATCCATTGGAAAGAAGTATTCATATTTTTTATTACCTTTTTCTGCTCTTACTTTATTAACAATTCCTTCTCCTACCATTTCTTCTGCAAATTTCTTTGCATTTCCATTTTCTCCAGTATAATAAATATTAATTGTTAAACTCATAATAATCCTCCTTAAACTTATTTTTACTTCTACCATTGTTCCTATTCCTAATAATTGCATTGGATATAAAGCTAATTTTGAACTTATATTTTTTTACAATTTATATTTACTTTTCTTTCAGTTTAACTAATGGTTTTAACTTTTTTATTGTTAAATATATTTTTTATTTTAGTAACTACCTTTTTATTTTATATCATTTGGAGTCTACTCCAAGTCAATATCTATCTTATCTTTTTTCCTAACTCGTATGCATCTTTATAAAAATGCTCTGGCATCATTCCAACTGTTCCACATCCTTTTCCAATAATCATACCTTCATCTTTATAATTCATATAATTTACTAATTTTTTATAATGTACAATTAGAGGCTCTACTGTAGAATCATCTGTATTCCAACAAGTCATAATATATGCTGTTTTCAACCTTTTACGACTAATTCTACCTGTCCTTGAATAAAATCTATCTATTGTAGCTTTAAGTGGTGCTGTCATTGCAAAATAATATACTGGTGTTGCCAAAACTAACATATCTGCATTTTCTACTTCATCTAATATCTTAACCATATCATCTTTGAACACACAATCTCCATTCATTCCACAATGATTACATCCTATGCAAGGATGTATATTTAAATGTGCAGTGTCAAATCTTATAATTTCGTTTCCATTTTCCTCTGCCCCTTTTATAAATTCATCCACCAAAGTGTTAGACGTTCCATGCAAATTGTAACTTCCTGTTAATATTACTATTCTCATACATACCTCCATTTTTTATATTTTAATTTTTTCAATTAAGTCATATAATATTTTTATATTTTAACTTAATAATTTCAAAATTCCATTATATGCAATTTCGTATATAGATAAGGCCTTTGTAGGTACTTTAGCCACTTTCATAGCTTCTATTTGCTTTTCTGTTAGTTCTGTATAAGGATAAATACCATACATAAATGGAAAAAATAAATAAATAAACCTCTCTTTTTCCTCTTCATTAATATCTTTGAAAAATTTATCAACGCATTTTTTTACTGTTTTTACTGCCAATCCATAGGACTTTTTAAATTCAATTAATTCTTCTAATCTACTGTTTTCTTCTATTTCATACATATTCATAGAAACTAATTTTAAAAGTTTTTTTCTTTTTTCTATTGTATGTGCTAATTTTTCTGCAAAATTCTCTTTTGTAAGTTTAGAATTTTGCTCATAAATTTCGTTTAAAGCATCTATCCATTTATCGTATTCTCTTTTTAAAAGTGCAAGAAAAATTTCTTCTTTAGTTTGAAAATAGTTATAAATAGAAGTGCGAGAAAAAGTTGTTTCTTCTCCTATGCTTTTCATTGTTATATCTTTAAAAGTATTTGTTTCGTATAATTTTTCACATGCATTTATAATCTCTTCTTTTCTAAAATCAACACTTTCTTTTGGCATATTATCTCTCCCTTCTTATTCTGACACCGTGTCAGCACATTTTATTGTATATCACAATTCTGACACTGTGTCAATATTTTTCAAAAAAATAACTATAGACATTATTGCAGTGCACCCCAAATGTTAGATCTTGTCTAACTTTTTAGTTGCATTTCATATCTGTCCATAGTTATTCTTATCAATTATTCTATTTTGTGATTTTACGCTATAATATTAATATAATTTTTTATAATGCTGTTCCTCTGCTTGGAACAAAAAATTTACTCATATCATTTTTTTCAAGAGTTAATAATGCCACTTTATTTTTTATTCCTCCTCCATAACCAGTTAAACTTCCATTTGATCCTACTACTCTATGACACGGAATAATAATACAAATTGGGTTCCATCCAACTGCTCCTCCTACTGCTTGTGATGACATTCTTTCTATTCCTCTTTTTTTAGCAATTATTTTAGATATATCGTTATATGTTACTGTTTTTCCAAAAGGAATTTCATTCATTATATCAATTACATCTTTTCTAAACGGAGTTAAATTTTCTATTTTATATTTTGGGGTAAAGTCAGGAATATTCCCTTTAAAATAAATATCTAGCCATTTACTTGTTTCTTTAAATATTGGTAAATCTTTTTCTTCGCAGTTTATGTCATGTTTAGAAGTATCTCTTGAATTTTCGAACCATAAGCCTGTTAAATATTCTCCGTCACTATTCATTATCATATTTGAAAAACCTTCTGGCGTTTGATAACTATATTTATATGTCACTTTTTTAACATCTCCTATATTTTTATATCTTACAAGTTACTAGTTTAGATTTTATCACTTTTTCAAAACATACACTAACCATTTATTATTATTTTCTCCACCTTCCTTATGAAAATCATAAATTTGATATCCGGTTTTTGAAATAATATCATCTAATTCTTCTTTTCTAAAATAATTATAATAACGCTCTACTCCCATATGATATTCATTAGGGAAATCAACCCATTCTTCGTCAACATTTCTTATTTCACGATTCATAGCATTAAAAATAAATAATCCATCTTTTTCAAGCGCATCATACGTCTTTTGTAAAACTTTTTCTGCATCTTCTTTAGTGAAATGTACAAATACTCTCCAACAAAAAACAGCATAATATCTTTCTTTAAAGTCATCTTCTAACACATTAAATTTAATTGTTTTTAAGTCTTTATCCTGTATTGCGCTAATAAAATCTTCTGCTATATCACTTGCAGTTATATCATATCCTAGTTCTTTAATATATCTAGCATTTGAACCATCACCAGAACCAATTTCTAAAACCTTTACACCTTTAGGTAATCTTTCCATATTTGATCTAATAAATTTTTCTAATCTTTCACGCTTACGCTTAGCTTTCTCTGGATCAAGATTATCATGTTTAATAGTAGTCTCTAAATATAAACTAGCCTTTTCTTTATAAACTTCAATCGTTTTTTCGTTTTCTTTACTCATATTTTTACATTTCCTCCCAAAGATACATTATTATATTTTAATTATCATATCATAAAAATAAAAATTACTCTATACATTTGTATAAAGTAATTTCTTCTATTTTTTATCTTTCCATTCATGATACAATATATCTTTTAATACTAGCATACTATCTAATTTGCTATATCCATAATCATAAGCCAAGCTATCTAGCATATTTCTAATTTCTGCTGCATATTTAGATATATTTACTTTCTGAGGATATGTTGCAAGTACCGGATATTTTTTGCTCCAAGCATTAGTCCAATTAATTTTTGCTTCTTTTTCTTCATTAGTATTTTTTATTACTTCTTCTATCTCATTCAAATCAATATCAAACTCTATTAATTCATCTAAAGATAATTTATATAGTTTTGCTAACTTTTTTGATTGATAAATATCTGGTATTGTCTCATCTGTTTCCCATTTTGATATTGTTTGTCTACTTACACCCAATTTTTCAGCAACTTCTTCTTGTGACATTCCTGCTTTTTTTCTTGCTTGGAATAAATTATTTCCTAAATTCATTTTATCTACCTCCAAAACCAAGTATACCACTTTATTAAAATCTTTTCTATAAACTATATTTTACAAATATGCACTTTTTCTTAACAAATTTTATTTGAATTATAAACTCTATAAAATAACTTGCTTAACATTTTATTCTTCTTTGTTACTATATATCTTATAAGAAATTTTATAAGATATATAATACATTATTACCATAGACATCGCTAACATTATTAATCCATATTTATTCATAATGTTGTTTACTTGCTGTATATCTATATTAAATCCAGTTTTCATTATTAAAAATCCAGCTCCTGCAATAATTACAATTAAGGCAAATACTAATACAAACATTTGAATTCTACCTTTTTCCGCTCCCCATTTATACATACTTGGAATTTGTATGGCTTGTATTAAAGATATTCCCCACATTCCTCCTATTGTGGTAGTAATTAAACTTTCATAAT
>JAGHJM010000066.1 GCA_017886645.1 Clostridia bacterium | reverse complement strand
TTAAGCTAGCTGCTAAAGAAATATTTTTTTCTCTTTGTCTTATTAATTCTTCTATTTTTTTAGTATTTTCCTCAAACTGATTTGTTGCAAATTCAACTAACCCATAAGCTGCTTTATATACACTTTTAGGAAAGTTTTTCTTTTTAGGATATTCTACTAAATATGTTTTTATTGATTCTATTAAGTCTTTAAAATAAGCATCTTCTTCTAATTGAATTATCTGCTTCTTATTATTTGGATTAATTAACTTATGTACCTTATCTATATTAGATAATATTTTTTCTTCCGTGATTACCATTCTCACGTTTACTATGCCAGATCTAGACATTGTAAACTCCCTCCTTTGCATACCTTCGTAATTCGTTATTATTATATAACTTTCTACAAAAAACTACAATAGGCTTTTTGCTTTTTTATTTTTCATTTGTGTTACATAATTATTACATTTTTATTACATGTTATTTATTGTCTTTTTTTAATTCTTCATATCTCTTTATTTTCATAGTTGTAGTTTTTACAAATTCGTCTTTTTTAATTTCCATGTACTTTATTGCTTTATAAGATGTTAATTGTTTATTAACCTCTTTTACCTTTCCCCAGATCAAGTCATGAATTTCTTTTTCATCTAATTTCTTTTTATATTCTTCTTCTATGTATTCATAATTTGGAATTACTTTTACAGAAATTATAAGTTCCTTATTATTTTTATCTCTTTCATCAGGCTTTCCATAAACCATGCATTCTTTTATTTCTGGTATTTTTGATAAAAGTAATTCTATTTCTTCTGGATAAATATTTTTTCCGTTTTGTGTAACAATTACATTTTTGCTTCTTCCTGTTATATAAATAAATCCATCTTTATCTATATATCCAATATCTCCACTGTGGAACCATCTTTCCCCATCAATAATTTCTATAGCTTCGTTAGTAGCTTCTTCATCTTCATAATATCCAAGCATTAATGTTGGTGTGCAAAGTAATATTTCCCCTTCACCATTTTCGTTTGGATTATAAACTTTTGCTTTTGCTGATATTACTGGTTTCCCTGCAGATCCAACTTTAGGTTCGAATTCCGGAGTTAATGCTGCAATTGGTGCTGTTTCTGTTAAACCATATCCTTGTAAAAACATAATCCCTATATCTTGAACCCATTTTCCAATTTTAGCATCTATTGGAGCTGCTGCTGAAACGATAATTCTTAAGCTTCCACCTAAATTTTCATGTATTTCTGCAAATACTTTTCTTTTTATATCTACTCCAACAGTTTTTAGTGCATTAGTAACATGTATCATTGAATTTACTAATCCTTCTTTTTTGCTTTTCTTTATACTTGCATTAATTTTTCTATATAAAGTTTCTATTAAAATTGGTACTGCAAGTAATGCTGTTGGGTGTGTTTCTTGTAAATTTGGAACAATATATTTTAATCCTTGGCAAACTGCAATAGATGAACCTGTTGCCATTGGAAGTAAAAAACCTATAGTTGATTCATATGTATGATGTAATGGTAAGACTGAAAATAGTCTATCTTCTGGTTTTAATATAACATATGCTGAAACAGCATTAATGTTTTCTGCTAAGTTTCTATTACATAGCATTACTCCTTTTGACTTTGCAGTAGTTCCTGATGTAAATAATAATACTTTAAATTCATCTGGGTCTATTTCTACATCCAAAAATTCTGTATCTCCATCTTCAACTATTGCATTTCCTTCTTCTATTAAATAATTCATACCTACAAATCTATCTTCTATACTATCATTTGAATACATTTGTATAAAATATTTAACATCTGGTACCTTGTCTACTATTTTTTTAATTTTATCTAACTCTTTTGGTGCAAATATAACTGCAGCTGCATTTGAACGTTCTATTATATTTTGTATTTCATTTTCTGGCAATTCTTTATCTGTTGGAACTGCAATTATTCCACTACAAAGTAACGCCATATATGATACATACCATTGATAAGTATTTTGTCCTATTATAATTATTTTTTCATTTTTTAATTTTAGCTTTCTTAATAAAGATGTTCCAAATCCCACAACATCTTTGTTAAATTGTCTGTATGTAATTTCTTTAAATTCGCCTTTAGGATCAAATTTTTCTAATATAAATTCTTTATCTGCATATTCTTCAGATGATCTAATAAATACTTCTTTTATCGTTTTATAAGTAGTTGGCGGATAATGCTTAATTTTTTCTGCTTTTTTATTATTTTCTTCTGCTTTTTTTAATGTTTCGTAATCTACTTTTACTTCATCAATTTCTGAAATTCCTTTCATTTTGATTTTTGGAAATTTAAAATTTGGTAATTTGAAATCCTTTAGAATTCTCATTTCTTACTCCCCTTATTTTACATATTTTAATTTTTTTATAAAAAGTTTATCTATTTCCTTATATAATTTCTGAATATCTATATTTTCATCATTATGTCTCATTTTATATATTAGGCTTGAACAAGTAAAACCAAATATTCCTGCTGCTATAACATTTGCATCTCCATCTATAATTTCTTTATTTTTTATTCCATCTTCTACTATTTCTTCTACCATTTTTATATATTCAAATACATGGTTTCTACACATAATGCTTCTTGCATCATTTCCCCATATTTGACTTAATATTATTGTCATAAAATTTTCATATTTAACTAATACTTTAATTTGTATTAATACAATTGCTCTAACTTTATCTAATGAATTACTTAATTTATCTGTCTTTATTGCAATACTATTTTTTAA
>JAGHJM010000065.1 GCA_017886645.1 Clostridia bacterium | reverse complement strand
CTATATAGGAGGTAATTATGGTAGAAAAATTGAAAGAGTTATTAAAAAATAGTTATAGTCCATATTCAAATTTTAAAGTTGCAGCAATTGTTGTAATGAAAGACGGAAAAGAATTTAATGGAGTAAATGTAGAAAATGCAAGCTATGGGGCAGCCATTTGTGCAGAACGTAGCGCTATAGTAAGTGCAATTAGTGCTGGGTATATAAATAAAGATTTCAAAGAATTACATGTTATGGTAGGAAGTGGAAAAATAGGAATGCCATGTTTTGTATGTAGACAAGTAATAAGTGAAATGTTTGAAAAATCAAGTAATGTATACTGTTATGATACAAATGCCAATGTAAAAAAGTACACAGTAGAAGAACTTTGTCCATATCCATTTGATAGTGAAGACTTAAAATAAGGTATAAATGGTAAAAGAGTATAGATAAGTCGATTTATAATATTTAATTTTATTTGCAATTATGTCAAAAATGTGTTATAATAAATCCTATCTACAGAGAAAGGACTGATTTTATGAAAAATCAGCGGACTAAAATCATTGTGAAGTCCAAGGACAGTGAGACGGAGTTGATGGCGAGTGATAGCGTCATCGCAAAGGTCGTAAAGACCATCCGTGAAAACGGCGGACGTCATGTCCGTAATGGCGTGTATTATATCGAAGATGCCACGCCGGTTATCCGGAGGTACACGAACCTGACGCTCCGCTAAAACCAAACGAATCTGGCGGCTGACTATAATAAGTCGGCTGCCGGATTTTTTTATATTTACAAAAGTAGAAAAAATTTAACTAATATGATATATTATGAAAAAGAAAAGTAAATTATTATAAGAGAGGTAAATATGCAAAAAATTTTAATAGTAGAAGATGATGAAAAATTGTCAAAAGAATTAGAAAAATTTTTATCTCAAAATGGATATGAAGGAGAAAGACTAACTAATTTTAAAAATTGCATAGAAGATATTTTAAAAAGTAAATGTGGACTTATATTGTTAGATATAAATTTGCCAGGAAATAATGGTGAATATATATGTAAAGAAGTAAGAAAAGTGTCCGAAGTACCAATAGTTATGATAACAAGTGTAGATAATGAATTAGATCAGCTAATAAGTTTAAATTATGGTGCTGATGATTATATTACGAAACCATTTAATCTTCAAATATTACTTGCAAAAATTGCTACAATTTTAAAAAGAGCAAATAATACAAATTCAGAGCAAAACAAGCTGAATTGTAAGGATTTTATATTAAATATGTCTAAAAGTACTATAGAAAAAGACGGAAAAGAGATTGAACTTACTAAAAATGAATTTAAAATTATATATTATTTAGTTCAAAAAAGAGGTCAAATAGTATCAAGAGAAGATATTATGAATTATTTATGGGATAGTGAAATGTTTGTGGATGATAATACATTAACAGTAAATATTACAAGATTAAGAAATAAATTAGAAGAAGTACAATTAAAAGATATATTAGAAACAAGGAGAGGACAAGGGTACATATTAAAATGAAATTATCAAGTTTTTTTAAAGATAGAATTATCTCAATATTTCTTATAATAATAGTGGTAGCAACAATTACTGTATTTTTGTTAGCAACAGAAGTAGATCTATTTATAAAAATTTATATACCATTAGTAATAATTATTACATATTTAATAATTTTAATTGTGGAATATATAAAAAAGAAAAAATTTTATAAGACTTTAGAAGACAATTTAGCAAATTTAGAAGAAAAATATTTAATCGCAGAAATGATAGAGGAGCCTAGCTTTATTGAAGGCAAAATAATGAAAGAAGCATTGGTTCAAATAAATAAATCTATGATTGAGAATGTTAATAAATATAAATATGCTCAAGAAGAATATAAAGAATACATAGAGCTTTGGATACATGAAATAAAAACACCAATTGCAGCTAGTAAATTAATAGCCCAAAATAACAAAAATGAAGTTACAGAAAGCATAGATGAGGAATTAGATAAAATAGAATACTATGTAGAACAAGCATTGTATTATGCAAGAAGCAATACTGTAGAAAAAGACTATTATATAACAAAATGTAAATTACAAGATGTTATAAATACAGTTATTAAGAAAAACAAAAAGGAATTAATAGATAATAAAATTAAAATAAATATAGATAATATTGACGAGACTGTTTATACAGATAGCAAATGGATAGTATTTATACTAAATCAAATTATAACAAATTGTATAAAATATGCTAAGAAAGAAAATGCTGAAATTAATATAGAGGCTGAGACAAAAAAAGCTAGAATAATATTGAAAATTCAAGATAATGGAATAGGAATAAGAAAAGGAGAGATAACAAGAGTATTTGAAAAGGGCTTTACAGGAAGTAATGGAAGAAAAGATGGAAAGAAATCTACAGGTATAGGATTATATCTATGCAAAAAGTTATGCGGAAAGTTAGGAATAGGTATAGAACTTAATTCAGAAGAAAATATAGGAACGGAAATAAAACTTGTATTTCCAAAGAATGATTATAATTTTGCAGAATAGAAGTAGGCATTATATAAGTAAGGCGGTTCATACCGTCTTTAATTATAACTAAATATTTTTTATCTTACAAAAATGTAATATTAATGAAAGGTAAATCAATTGTAGATAAAATAGAAACTGCTTATAATTAATATAAGATAAGAAGAAAGGAGTTTTTTATGGAAAACGTATTAGAAGTAAAAAATGTAGAGAAATATTATGGGAACAAAGGAAGTTTAACAAAAGCAATTGATAATATTAGCTTTAATGTAGAAAAAGGTGAATTTGTTGGCATAATGGGAGCAAGTGGAAGCGGAAAGAGTACATTATTAAATTGCATTTCTACGATTGACAGAGTTACAGCAGGAAGTATTAAAGTAAATGGAGAAGAAATAACAAAGCTAAAAGGTAACAAATTAAATAAGTTTAGAAGAGAAGAATTAGGATTTATTTTTCAGGATTTTAATTTACTTGATACTCTAACTTGCTATGAAAATATTGCTTTAGCATTAACAATACAAAAAGTATCACCAAAAGAAATTAAGAAAAGAGTAGAAGATGTTGCAGAAAAACTTGGAATTACGGAAATATTAAACAAATATCCATACCAAGTTTCAGGAGGACAAAAACAAAGAGTAGCATCATGCAGAGCTATAGTTACAAATCCAAAGTTAGTTTTAGCAGATGAACCAACAGGTGCATTGGACTCAAAATCTTCAAGGATGTTATTAGAAAACTTTGAATATTTAAATAAAATAATGAATGCAACTATACTAATGGTTACACATGATGCTTTTACAGCAAGCTATGCAAACAGAATTTTATTTATAAAAGATGGAAAAATATTTAATGAATTAGTAAAAGGAAATGATACAAGAAAACAATTCTTCGAGAAGATTATCGAGGTTGTAACTCTTCTTGGAGGTGATTTAAATGATGTCATTTAAACTTGCCTTTAAAAGCATGAAAAAAAATATGAAAGACTATGTTATATATTTTTTAACATTAGTTTTAGGTGTAGCAATATTTTATATATTTAATAGTATTGATGCACAACAAGCAATGCTAGAAATGTCAGAATCTAAAAGACAAATGATTGAGCTTATGGTACAGTTACTAGGTGGTGTTTCTGTTTTCGTATCATTTGTATTAGGTTTTTTAGTAGTATTTGCTAACAACTTTTTAATAAAAAGAAGGAAAAAAGAATTTGGGTTATATATGCTTCTAGGAATGGGAAAAGTAGGAATTACGAGAATTTTATTACTAGAAACAATACTAGTAGGAATTTTATCACTAGTAATAGGGCTTGCTTTAGGAGTATTTGCATCACAATTAATGTCTGTTTTAGTAGCAAGTTTATTTGAAGCAGATATGACAGAATATAGATTTGTATTTTCCCAAGATGCATTAGTAAAAACAATAATTTATTTTGCAGTAATCTATATATTTGTTATAATTGCTAATCTATTTTCAACATCACGTTATAAGCTAATAGACTTACTAACTGCAAATAAAAAGAATGAAAAAGTAAAATTAAGAAATCCAATATTATCAGTATTACTATTTATTATATCAATAGCAATATTAGGTACAGCTTATTATTTAGCAATTACTAAAATAACTAGTACAGAGGCAACTGGAGTAATGATAGCAATTTTACTAGGTTGCATAGGTACATTTTTATTTTTCTATTCACTTTCAGGATTTTTACTAAAATTTATACAAATAAGTAAAAAAATATATATGAGAAGCTTAAATATGTTTGTGCTAAGACAAGTAAATAGTCAAATAAATACAACAACATTTTCAATGACTGTTATATCAATTTTACTATTTTTAACAATTTGCATATTCTCATCTGCTGTATCACTTAATAATTCATTAACTACTCAATTAGAGCAATGTAATCCAGTAGATATTACAGTATATAAAAGTACAAGTGAAAATAGTAAAAGACCATATACAACAGTAGCAGAGGATTTAGAAGCTTTAGGTATAAGTATTGAAGAAAACTTTTCGGAATATGTAGAAATTTCAGTATATTCAGACGAAAAGTTAAATCTTATATCAACATTAGGTGAGAAAGTATTTAATGAAGCAAAAGAGGAATTTCCATCAATAGTATATGATCAGCTCGAAAGAATAATAAAAGTTTCTGATTACAACAAAGTAGCAAAAATGTTTGGAAACGAAGAAATTAATTTAGGCGAAGATGAATATGCAATTGTTGGTGATTATGAATCAATTATAGCAATAAGAAATAAAGTGCTAGAAGAAAAAACAACAATTGAGTTAAACGGAAAAACATATAAACCAGCGTATGATGAATGCATATATGGATTTATAAGTGATTCTACACAACCAATGGAAACAGGATTATTTATTGTACCAGATGATGCTGTGAAAGAAGAATGGAAACAATATAATTACTTAAATGCTAATTATGTAGGATCTACAGAAGAAGAAAAACAAAAAGTAGAAGATAGAATTATTGAATTGTCAAATGATGAAACAATTAATTCTTCTAATTTCGGGAATGTGATGGCATTAAGTAAAATAACAAATTATGAAGCTAGTAAAGGATTAGGCTCAATTGTAACATTTATAGGCTTGTATTTAGGAATTATATTTCTAATTTCAAGTGCAGCAATACTTGCATTAAAGCAACTGTCAGAAAGTTCAGATAATAAGTCTAGATATGACATATTGAGAAAAATAGGTACCGATGAAAAAATGATTAATCATGCACTACTTAAACAAATTGCAATATTTTATTTAGTTCCACTATTTCTAGCAATAATTCATTCTATATTTGGTATTATAGTAGCAGGAAAAATTTTGCAAGTATTTGGAAAACAAGACTTACTAGGTTCTATTATAATAACAGCAATATTTATAATTGTAATTTATGGTGGATATTTTATAGCAACATATTTCGGAAGTAAAAATATTATAAAAAATAACATTGACAAATAGGAATCTATTATGATTTAATTTACTTAATGGGGAAAATGTGGGGGCAATTCTTTAAAGGAGGATTGCCTTATGTTATTTAATAGACAAGAAAAAAATGTAGACAATGAATTTGAAAGTTCATTTATTGAAAATTTTATTAAAGAGTTAGGAGAAAAATTGATAAAAATGCAAGAAACTTTAGTAGTAGATAGAATAGAAGGAGATGTTGCTGTTTGTGAAAACAGAAATACAGGCAAGATGCAAAATATTTTAGTAGAGAATTTACCAAATGGAATAAAAGAAGGAACAATTTTAAAATACACAGATGGTAAATATGAAATTGATAAATCTAATGAAATTAAAGATAGAATAGAAAAGAAAATGAAGGATGTATGGAAATAAAATGAAAAAGATAAAGAAAACAAAAAGTATTAGTATATTAGGAATAATAGTATGTTTATTAGGAGTTATATTATTTGGTACTAGAACAATAGCACCAGAAATATTTGGTAATAATACTAGTAGTGAAGTAAATACAGTTAATGTTGAAAATTTAGAGAATGTTATAATTAAAACAGGAGAAACTATAACAGAAGATTTTATATCAAATAATAATACTTCATTAAAAACATATTTTTTAAATGTGGGGCAAGCAGATAGTATATTAATACAAAATAACGAAAAAAATATGTTGATAGATGCAGGAAATAACGAAGATGGAGAAATGCTAGTAAATAATCTAAAACAATTAAATGTAGAGAAAATAGATTATTTAATAGGAACACACCCACATGAAGATCATATTGGTGGAATGGATAACATTATTAATAATTTTGAAATAGGAACAATTTATATGCCAAATGTTCAAACAAATACAAAAACTTTTGAAGATGTTTTAGATGCAGTATCAAATAAGAACTTAAAAATAGAAACTCCAAAAGTAAACGATACATTTTTACTAGGTGAAGCAAATTGTAAAATTCTTTCAGTAACAGATGATGAAGATAACTTAAATCAATCTTCAATTGTTATACAATTAAACTTTAAAGATTTATCTTATTTATTTATGGGAGATGCAGAAAAAGAAATAGAAGAAAGCATAGATGTTGGAAAAGTTAATATTCTAAAAGTAGGACACCATGGATCAGATACAAGTAGTAGTTTAGATTTTATAAATAAAATTGCACCTGAAGTATCAATTATATCTGTTGGAAAAGATAATTCATATGGACATCCAAGTGATGATGTAATAAAAAGATTAGAAAACATAGGAAGCAAAGTTTATAGAACAGATGAAGTGGGAAATATATTTATAGAACAAAATTAATTTTAATAAAAGCAACTAATTTATGAAGTGGACCTAAATTATTAGACAAAAAAGTTTAATAAGGAGGGTTCACTTCGTTTAAGATTAGTTGCTTTTTTATATTGAAAAT
>JAGHJM010000064.1 GCA_017886645.1 Clostridia bacterium | reverse complement strand
GTGCTTTAGAGATAATTGATTCTGTAGTAGTAATTACTAAGCTTAATAAAATAAAAAAATAGTATGTAAAAAATAATATGCTAATTTTAGCATATTATTTTTTTGGCTCTAAAAGGGCTTATTTCTAAGGAAAAACTTGAAAATGTAACAGAAATGTAATATAATTGTAACATAGATTTAATAATTGATATAAAAAAATTTGATAACAGCTTCCGTAAAGTTAAAAAATTTTATTTTGTAATAAAAGGAAGAGGTGTAAAATACTGTTATTGACATCTATATAACTAGAAACTAAAATATAAATTAAGTTAATAGGTAAAAAAGGAAGGAAAAAAAGATGAAAATCAAAAAGATTATAACTTTAATACTAATGATGTTATTATTTGTTTTATTAACTGGTATGATTTCAATAAGTAATGCTGTAAGTAGTAAATGGTTTAATGCAAAATCTATTTATAGAGATAATTATTCATATCAAGCAGATGAAAAAACAATATGGAGATTATATGAAACAAGTAGTTCATCAAATAATCCAAAAAATGGGGAACAAACTATATTTTGCTTACATAGAGGAGTGGGTTTAGGTTCCGATTTTGGAAGTGCAACTCCTGAAAGAATAGAATATGATAGTTATTTTGATTTTAAATCTGAAAATATGCTAGAAGAATTACAAAAAGCCTTACCAAACTTAACAGAACACGATTATAAGAGATTGGTATGGATATTTGACCATGCATATGTTGCACCAAAAGATTCAAGCGAAGAGGAAGAAGCACATGCGTATAAAAAAGTATTGTTAGAAAATGCAGGAATAGTAAATGGAATATTAACAGAAGCAGGAACTAATGTTGTAATTGGTTCTGGTAGTGATGTTTATTACATAGATACTACAGACGAAGAACTAGATGATATAATAGATGTAGTACAACAAATGGCGGTATGGAATATTGTTGGAGATTATGCAAATGATACAAGCCTAGAGATACATAGAGCAGAGCAAGGTTCATTAACATATAGAGATTTCACGGAAGATACATCATTCTTAGAGAGAATAGGAGATGTATATGGAGCAAGACAATTTGGAGAAAATTTAAATGCAGAAGTAGACAAATTATACAATTATTTTATAACAGAATCAGAAAGACAAGCAGATAATTATGATGTAAATACAAATTCACAAAGAGTTACGTTTGCAAGTACAAATGCAGAAATAAATCAATCAGGCTCTAATTATGTAATAGGACCATTTAAACTAGAAAAAGAAACAAACCTAGAATTTACTTTAGAATTAGTAGTTACAAACAATGGTAATTCATTAACAAACTATACATTATTAGATTCAAATAGGCAACCAGTTGTAGCAGGAACAACAATAAAAGATTTAGTAGGGCAAGAATTTTATCTTTCTGTGCCAGATACAACACAATTGGGAAGAGTAGAATTAACAGTCAATGGAACATATTATGGAACAGATATTGAATATTGGACAGTTAGTGGAAATGAAGATTTAGAACAACCTATAGTTATTTTGGAAAAAGGAACTAATGATTTTACAGACTCAACAGAAGTTGAAAAAGTAGAAGAACCAGATACTTATTTTGATTTAGCACTAAGAAAATATATTACAAATATAAATGGTACTGATGTAGCAAGCAATGGAAGATTCTTAAGAGAGCCAAATATAGATACTACACCTCTAACAGATAATGATAATGAAACAACAACAGCAGAATATAGACATATTAAAGCACCTATATCAGTAAAAGTTGGAGATGAAGTCATATACACAATAAGAGTATACAATGAAGGAACTATAGATGGATACGTAAAAGAAATAACAGATCATTTGCCAGAACAATTAGAATTTTTACCAGATGATGAACTAAACTTAAGGTATGGCTGGGATGTATCAAGTGATGGAAGAATAGTTAAAACAGACATAACATCACCAGATACAGAAAATATAGAGAATCAAAATGCAATATATGGTACAAGAGAAAATGGAACATTATTAAAGGCATTTAGTGGAACAGACTTAGATTATATAGAAGTACAAATTAAATGTAGAGTAAAACAAACAGACTTTACAGGAGTAATAACAAATATAGCAGAAATAACAGCATTTTCAGATGCAAATGGCGCTTCAATAACAGATATAGATTCAAGTAGAGATAATCTAAATAAACCATCAGACGAAAATTTACCAGATTACAGAGGAAATACATCAAATAAAGAAGACTTAACAGACTCAAATTATCATTATGAAGGACAAGAAGATGATGATGATTTTGAAAAATTAATATTAGAAGAAGATGTTCCTGAAGAGAAAAAATTTGATTTATCATTAAGAAAATTTATTACAGCAGTAAATGAAGAAGAACTAAAAGAAGCGGATGGAACATACACAAGAGAGCCAGATGTGGATATTTCACCACTTATAGATGGAGTTGAAGAAACAACAACAGCAATATATAATCATCCAAAAACACCAGTAGCTGTTGAAGTAGAAGATATAGTAACATATACAATAAGAGTATATAATGAAGGTGAAGTAGATGGATATGTAAAAGAAATAACAGACCATTTACCAGAACAATTAGAATTTATAGTAAATGATGAGTTAAATGTAAGATATGGATGGGTAGTATCAAGTGATGGAAGAACAATAACAACAGATATAACATCACCAGATACACAATATTCAGCAACAAGAGACGAAATATATGCAGATAGAAGAGCAGAAGCAGATAAAGTTCTATTAAAAGCATTTGACGGAACAGAATTAGACTATATAGATGTACAAGTAAGATGTAAAATAAAAACAGGTATAGATATAACACAAAAAATAACCAACATAGCAGAAATAACAGGATCAAGTGACTCAGAAGGACAAGAGGTAGAAGACATAGATTCAGATGAAGATAATATAAATTTACCATCAGATGAGGACTTACCAGGATATAAAGATGAAGATATAGAATCAGGAGATGAATATATTCCAGGACAAGAAGATGATGATGACTTTGAAAAATTAATAATAGAGGAAGTAATACCAAGATTTGACTTAGCATTAAGAAAATTTATAACAGGAGTAAATGATCAAGAAATAACAAATAGAGTACCAGTATTTACAATAGATGAAAATGGAAACTATGTATATGAACATACAAAAGAACCAGTAGAAGTAGCAACAGGATATACAGTAATAT
>JAGHJM010000063.1 GCA_017886645.1 Clostridia bacterium | reverse complement strand
TACTAACACTACATCAGATGATTCAACAACAGAAAACAATACAAGTGTAGAAGAAAATACTAACAGTGAAAACACAGAAAATTCAGTTTCAGAATAATTAATTTAAGCTTAGAAGCTAATTAATGCTTTAAAATATTGCAAATATTGTAATACTAATTATTAAAGGAGGCTAAAATATGTCTCAAAAAGATTATGACAAAAAGCCAAGGTGGTATGTAGTACATACATATTCTGGTTATGAGAACAAGGTAAAAACAGACCTTGAAAAAACAATAAAAAATAGAGAGTTACAAGATTATTTCTTTGATATTGTTGTTCCAATGGAAGAACAAATAGAAATAAAAGAAGGAAAAAGAAAAACAAACTTAAAAAAAGTTTTCCCAGGTTATGTTTTAATAAAAATGATAGTAACTGAAAAAACTTGGTATATAGTAAGAAATACTAGGGGAGTTACAGGTTTTGTTGGGTCAGGTACAGATCCTATTCCTCTTACAGATGAGGAAATTAGAAATATGGGATTTGAAGAGCTAACTCAAGTAAATGTAGATTATAATGTAAATGACTCTGTTAAAGTTCTAGCAGGACCTTTAAAAGATTTTATAGGAACTGTTACAGAAATTAACAAAGAAAAACATAAAGTAAAAGTATCAGTATCAATGTTTGGAAGAGAAACTCCAGTAGAACTAGAGCTATCTCAAGTTATAAAAGTTTAATTTAAAGGAGGTGCTAAAAATGGCAGGTAAAGAAGTAGCAAATATTATTAAACTACAAATTCCAGGAGGAAAAGCAAGTCCAGCTCCACCAGTAGGTCCAGCATTAGGAGGTAGTGGTGTTAATATAATGGACTTTGTAAAACAATTTAATGACAGAACAGCAAACCAAGCTGGAACTATTATACCAGTTGTAATTACTGTATATAAAGATAAGTCATTTGAATTTATAACAAAGGAACCACCTATGGCAGTTTTAATTAAAAAGGCTGCAAAAATAGAAAAGGCTTCAGGAAAACCTAATAAGGAAAAAGTAGCAAAATTAACAATGGCTCAAGTAGAAGAAATAGCTAAAGCTAAAATGCCAGACTTAAATGCCGCATCATTAGAAGCAGCTATGAGTACGGTAAAAGGTACAGCTAGATCAATGGGTGTTGTTATAACAGAATAAAATAATTATAAAAAATTGGGAGAAGTTTTAACTTCGCTAGAACCAAAGGAGGTAAAAAATGAAAAGAGGAAAGAGATATCAAGAAGCTGAGAAGCTAGTAGATAGAAAAAAACTATATACTGCAAAAGAGGCAATTGAATTAATAGAAAAAATGCCAAAACCAAAATTTGATGAAACAGTAGAATTACATGTAAAATTAGGAGTTGATTCAAAACAAGCAGATCAACAAGTAAGAGGTACAACAGTACTTCCTAATGGTACAGGAAAAACTCTAAAAGTATTAGTATTTGCTAAAGGACCAAAAGCAGAAGAAGCTCAAAAAGCTGGAGCTGACTTTGTCGGAGCAGAAGAACTAATACCTAAAATACAAAATGAAAATTGGTTTGAATATGATGTAGTTGTTGCAACTCCAGATATGATGGGTGTTGTAGGAAGACTTGGTAAAGTATTAGGACCAAAAGGATTAATGCCAAACCCAAAATCAGGTACAGTAACAATGGATGTTACAAAGGCAATAAATGATATTAAATCAGGTAAAGTTGAATATAGATTAGATAAAAATAATATTATTCACTTAGGATTTGGCAAAGTATCATTTGGCCTTGAAAAACTAGTTGAAAACTACGAAGCTATAATTGCAGCTATAATAAAAGCAAAACCAGCTGCTGCAAAGGGACAATATATTAGAAGTGTATCAATATCTTCTAGTATGGGACCAAGTATGTATATAGATCAAAAATAATAAAATATAAGCCATAGACAGTAAGCAAAAAAATAAGTCTTACCGAGGCATATAAGATAGGAACGGAACAAGACCAATCTTTATGCCTATGGCAATAAGATTGGTTTTAATTTTTGAATATATATTTTTTATAGAAAGAGGTGAAAAAATGGCTAGTAAAAAAATAATTGCACAAAAGGAAGAAGTAATAAAAAAATTAGCAGAACAATTTAAAGAAGATAAGCTTATACTTTTAGTAGATTACAGAGGAATCAATGTAGAACAAGTAACAAAAATTAGAAGTGATTTAAGAAATGCAAATGCAAAATATGAAGTTATTAAAAATAACATTATAAAAAGAGCATTAAACGCAAATGGAGAAAATGGTCTAGATGAACTATTAGAAGGACCAACAGCAGTAATAACAAGTACAGAAGATTATTTAGAGGCTTCAAAAATAATTTATAATTTTAGTAAAGACAATGATTTTTACAAAATTAAAGGTGGAATAATAGATGGAAAAGTAATGACTGCAGAAGAAATTATTACTCTTGCAAAACTTCCATCAAGACAAGAATTACTTGCAAAACTTGCTGGTGCTTTACTTGGAAATATTACAAAACTTGCAGTTGCATTGGATCAAGTAAAGGTTCAAAAAGAAGCAAATGCCTAAGAACTAAATACTTAATTTTTAGGGAAAAAGTAATAATTGCTTTAATTAAAATTTATATCAATAAAAAATATAATGAAATAGGTTGCCAAACCTAAAAATAAAAATAATAAGGAGGAATTTTAAAATGGCAAAAATAGATGAATTATTAGAAACAATTGACAGCTTAACAGTTGTTGAATTATCTGAATTAGTTAAAGGAATAGAAGAAAAATATGGAGTATCTGCTGCAGCAGTAGCTGCACCAGTTGCAGGGGCTGCAGGAGCAGCAGCTGCTGAAGAAAAATCAGAATTTAATGTAGTTCTAAAAGAAGTAGGAGCAAATAAAATCCAAGTAATCAAAGTTGTTAGAGATGCTACAGGATTAGGATTAAAAGAAGCTAAAGATTTAGTTGATGGAGCTCCAAAAACAATTAAAGAAAATGTTAAGAAAGAAGAAGCAGAAGAATTAAAAGCTAAATTCACAGAAGCTGGAGCAACAGTTGAATTACAATAATTAAATTTAAAATATAAAAATACATCTCTTTTAGAAAGCACAAATTAAAGTGTAAACATCTAAAAGAGATGTATTTCTTTGCCTAAAATGTAAATTATTTATAAGTTTTTAATTATACTTATTGGTCAAATAGATTGAATAAAGTGTAAAACAATAGTAAAATAAAAATTGCTTGTTTTTCATTGACTTTGGTAAATATAAGTTATAAAATAATAAAACAGAAATATATATTATAAAAATATTGAAAAATGCATCAAAAAGGAGAGAGTTTAAATGGTAATATTATTAGATGCTATGGGGGGAGATAATGCACCAGATGCCAATATAAAAGGTGCAGTTGATGCTATAAACCAAATAGAAGCCGAAGTTATATTAATAGGAAAAGAAGAAATTATAAAATCCAAAATAAAAGAATTTTATAATAAAGATATTTCAGAGATTTCACCAAGATTAAAAATAAAAAATACAACAGAGACAATAGAAATGGATGAGATACCAACACAAGCAATAAAACATAAAAAAGATTCGTCAATGG
>JAGHJM010000062.1 GCA_017886645.1 Clostridia bacterium | reverse complement strand
TGTTTGGAGCAAGCTTATTAAAACTAATTAAATTTGGATTTGCATTTACTGGTATGGAACTTGCAATATTGATAGTAGGAATGATTACAGCATTTTTAATATCTGTTTTGGTAATAAAATTCTTAATGAATTATATTAAAAAACATGATTTCAAACCATTTGGTTGGTATAGAATTATTTTAGGTATTCTTGTATTTATAACATTAGTATTCTAATTACTATAAAATAAAAAGATTGGATAACAAAGTTTATCCAATCTTTTTATATTTACACAATTAACTAATTTTTTAATTTTCCAATATAATAATTCTTCTTACCTCTTTTAATTACTAGATAACTATTTTCGATAAATAAATCTTTTGAAACTATTAAATTAGTGTCAGTTACTTTTTCTCCGTTTATAGAAATTGCGCCATTTCCTAAAAACTCTCTAGCTTCTCTTTTACTAGAAACAGCACCAAGTTCTACTAATACATCTGTAATATTTTTGTTTTCTTCTATCTCTTTAATATCGGCATTTTTAAATAAGTCTTCAATATCATTCTTAGATAAGTCGCTAAATTTATTTTGGAATAAATGATCTGCTAAATTAACAGCTTTTTCATATTCTTCTTTTCCATGTAGGAAAGTAATTATTTCTCTAGCCAATGCTTTATGTGCTTCTCTTAATTCAGGATGCTCATTATTTTTCTTTTCTAAATCTTCAATTTCTTCTTTAGATAAGAAAGTGTAAATTTTTAAGTAGTCAATTACTTTGCAGTCTTCTACGTTTACGAAGAATTGATATAATTGATAACTAGAGGTTTTATCTTTATCTAACCATAATGCATTTCCTTCACTCTTACCAAACTTGCGACCTTGAGAATCTGTTACAAGTGGCATAGTAAATCCATATACTTCATCACCAGTTGTTTTTCTAATTAAATCTATACCTGCTGTGATGTTACCCCATTGGTCAGAACCTGCACATTGCATATTTACTCCATAATTTTCATGTAAATATTTAAAATCGGTTGCTTGTAAAATCATATAAGAAAATTCTGTGTAAGTAATTCCTTCATCTAGTCTTCTTCTTATAATATCTTTATCTAACATATAATTTATGTTAAAGTATTTACCATAATCACGTAAAAAATCTAAAGTATTAATTTTTGACAACCAATCATAATTATTAACAACTTTAAACCCAAATATCTTTTCAACTTGAGATTTAAGACTTTCAAAATTTTTCTCAACAGTTTCTTTAGAAATCATTGGTCTTTCTGTAGTAGGGCGAGGGTCTCCAATTAAACCAGTTACGCCACCAACAAGAAGTATTGGATTATGGCCAGCATCTTTTAATCTTTTAGAAATAAGAAAACTAGATAAATGACCGACATGTAAGCTATCTGCTGTTGGATCTGTTCCTATATAAAAAGTAAGACCTCCTTCATTTAATTTTTTTTCTAAATCTGGACTAGATACATCTTTAATTAGTCCTCTCCATTGTAAGTCTTCAAATAATGTCATAAAATTTCCTCCTTTATATTTCTTAAAATTATAAAAATAACAAAACGAAAGAAACATTAAATATTAATAAATGTGATAAAACCAAGAATAAAAAACAAAAAAGTCAAATTGTCCGATAAAAGGACGATTTGACTCGTGGTACCACCTTTATTTACAACCATATTTTTAATTTGGGTTGCCTTATTTAAAGCTATTCGTTGCTAACGTTAATTGCTGTAAGAATTGTAATTCGCAAATTTATATACTAATAGTTTTCACCAACCACTATTTCTCTAAAATTTGTAACTATAAATTACTACTAAGTTTCTTTTTAAAACACAATTAAATAAATATTGATGCAATTATACAATATTATTGATAAATTTTCAAGAGAAATTAAAGAAATAGTATTATGATGTAATTTAATTATGAATTTTCAATACAAAATACTCAAGAATTAATATATATACTGCTTTTATTTTACTCTAATATTGAATTAAAGAAAAATATGTTATATAATCATAAAAAGTCTAAAGAGGAGAAAAGAGTATGGATAAATATGCTGTAAAATTATTTCAAAGCTTGCAAAATTTAAAAGTAACAGAAGAAAACAAAGATGAAATTGAAAAAATTAAAACTGATATAAAAAACAAAGATTATAAAAGTGCTTTAGAAAGAATTGAAGCTATGCAAAAAAAAGAAAATGAAGAAAAGAAAAACAAAGACAGCAAAGAAAATAATACATCTAAAAAAAGAGGAAGAAAGAAAACGGAAAAAACTGAGGAGAAAACGATAGAAAAAGTAGAAGATAATGATAATAAAAATGATGACGAAAATATAGATGAGGATCTTGAAGAAAACATAGAGAAAGATAATGAAACTATAGAAAATGATGACTCTGAAGATTTTGATGTAGAAGATAATTTCTTAAGTAGTGAAGACACTAACTACAATGAGGAAAATGATTATCAAGAAGACGAAGACAATTTTGACGATGATACAGACTATAATGATGAAGATAATATTGATGATGAATTTAATGATGAAACTGACGATGATGAAGATATTGATAATAGTGACAATGAAAATACCGACAATCAAGAGAAAAAAGAAGACAGTATATATCCAGAAAACTTAAGAAATAAAGATTTAGAGCAAGAATATTTAGGATTAATGTTGAATAATCCTAAACTTATAACAAAATATTATATATTAAATAAACAATGCTATTTTGAAGATAATAAATTAACAGAAATATATAAAAGCGTATTATTTACCGAAGGAAGTAAATATACACCAGAAATTGCAAAAGACGGATTTAATCTTCCTAAATATACAAACGAAATACGTGAATTAAAAGACGATTTAATGGCTGAATATAAAGAAGAAGACTATGATATAGAAAAAATATATGTGGAATTAAGAAAATTATTTGAACTAAGAAAAAGCTATTTAGAAACTCCAATAAAAGAAAATCAAGATAAAATAGTAGAAATTACAAATTATGTATTATATGATTCTATGTCAGTAGAAGAAGTTGAAAGTGCCATAAATCAAGTAACTGTTACAGGTAAATTTAAACAATCTATATTAAATAGAGATCTTACAAGTTTTTTAGAAATGGGAGACAATACATTAACAAATGGATTAGAATTTCCATTTCCAATACTATCTAGTGTATTTAAAGGATTAAGAAAAGGAGAAACAATGGCATTTGCAATGCCATCAAACTCTGGTAAAAGTAGATTTACAATTAATCTAGCAGCTTATACAGCATTTATTCATAAAAAGAAGGTTCTAATTATTTCAAATGAAATGTCAGAAGACAAAATGAAACTGTGTTTAATTACGACAATTATAAATAATCCAGAAATTCAAAAACTACACGGACAAGAAATAAGTAAAACAGAAGGAGAATTATTAGAATTTAAGTTTAGGCCAGATAACCCAAAAGATGCCAAAGTAGACGAAAGCGGATTTATTGTAAAGGAAGAAAAAGAAACACAAGAGCAATTTGTAAAAAGACTAACTAAAATTTCAACAGAATTTAATAAAACAATAAAGGCGGTAGATTGGGCAAACAAGGAAATAAATAATTCAATATATTTTATAAATATAACAGACCATACAAATGATGAATTAAAGAAAGTAATAATGAATTTTTATTATAAAGAAAAAACAGAATATATATTTTATGATACATTAAAAACAGATACAGCAAATATTGGAAATGGAGAAGAAATAAAAAAGACAGCTACAATACTTTCAAATTTAGCGCAAAACTTTAATTTATTCATTTGTTCAACATTACAGCTAACAGAAAGTACTACATTACCTGTAAATTTAGATGTAAATGATTTAGCTGTTAGTAGAACAGTAAAAGAAGTTTTAGATACATTATGCCTAATAAAACAGATAAGTAAAGAAACATATGAAGACTATGAATATTCTTATAAAGAAGTAGATACAAAGCATTTTGATTTAAAAAGATATGACGACCCAGATGTTAGATATTATGGGTGTGTTGTAGACAAAAATAGAGCAGGAGCTAAGCCAAAGGTTTTATTTAGACTAAATTTAGCATACAACAGATGGGAAGAATTAGGTTATTTAAAATTAAAACAATTGAAGTAGGAGAAAATATGATAAAAAAATGGGAAGTTAATAAAACAGATACAGAAGAAGCTGAAGAATTTGCAAAAAAATATAAAATAAGTAACTTATTAGCCAGCATATTAATTCATAGAGGAATAACAACAGATACTGACGTATCAAAATTTCTACACCCAACAAGAATGGATTTTTATGATCCATTTTTAATGCCAGATATGGATAAAGCAGTAAATAGAATTATGGAAGCAGTAAGAAATAAAGAAAAAATAACCATATATGGTGATTATGATGTAGATGGTATAACTAGTATTACGGTATTAAAAAACTTTTTTGCAGATTCATATATAGATGTAATGACGTATATTCCAAATAGATTGGATGAAGGATATGGCTTAAATAAAGATGCAATAAGAGAAATTTCATATTATGATACAAATCTTATTATTACAGTTGATTGTGGAATTACAGGAATAGAAGAAATAGAATATGCTAAAAAACTTGGAATAGATGTAATAGTAACAGATCACCATGAGCCAGGTGAAGAATTGCCAAATTGCATAGCAGTAGTTGATGCAAAAAGAAAAGATAATACATATCCATTTAATCAGCTAGCAGGATGTGGAGTTGCATTTAAATTAATACAAGCTTTAGCAACAAAATGGAAGATTCCAGAAAATGAATATTTAAAATACTTAGACATAGTAGCCGTAGGAACAATATCTGACATAGTTCCTCTAGTTGATGAAAATAGAGTTATTGCTAAACTAGGGTTAATGCTATTACCACAAACAAAAAATATAGGATTAAAGGCACTTATGGATTTATGTGGTTTTAAGAAAATAGATTCAAATATGGTTTCTTTTGGATTATCTCCAAGAATAAATGCGTGTGGAAGGATGGGACATGCAGAAGAAGCACTTAATCTATTTTTAGCAAAAGATTCTAAAAAAACTGGAAGTATGGCAAAAAAATTAAATGAATATAATGTTGAAAGACAAAAAATAGAAAAAAATATTTATGATGAAGCTATAGAAGAGATAGAAAAGGAAAAAGAAAATCCTGCAATAGTCATAGGAAAAGAAAACTGGCATCATGGTGTTGCAGGAATTGTTTCTTCTAAAATTACAGAAGAATATTTTAAACCAAGTATATTAGTATGTTTTGAAGGTGAAGAAGGAAAAGGTTCAGGAAGAAGCATACCAGGCTTTGACTTACATGAAGCCCTTATGGAATGTTCTGAGTATTTAGAAAAATTTGGCGGACATTCTATGGCAGTAGGAATAACTATAAAAAAAGAAAAGTTTGAAGATTTTAAAAAAGCATTTATTGAATATACAAAATCAAAAAATATTTCAGGTATTGTACCAGTTATAAATATAGAAAGTAAAATTGAGTTAAAAGACATAAACTTAAAAAACGTAAAAGATCTGCAAAGATTGGAGCCTTTTGGAGAAAAAAATAAAACACCATTATTTTTAATAGAAAACCTAAAAATAGTTTCTATAAGAGCTTTGTCAGAAGGAAAACATTTGAAAATTTTACTAAAACAGGATAACTTTTTTATAGATGCGATAGGATTTAATATTGGAGATTTAGCAAATGAATATAAGATAGAAGATAAAGTAGATATAGTAGGTACAATTGATATAAATGTATTTAATGGAAATGAAAATATACAATTAACAATAAAAGATATACGAAAATCAATATAAATTAGGAAGTGATTGTGTGTCAGATATAAAAGAATATACATTAGATGATGTAATAAAAGAAATGAAAAAACATAATAGAAGAGTAGATACCAAACTTATAAGCAGAGCATACGAATTTGCAAAATCACAACATGAAGGACAATTAAGAAAGTCAGGAGAACCATATATAATACATCCTGTACAAGTTGCATATATATTATCTACATTAGGATTGGATGATAGTACAATTTGTGCAGCTCTTCTTCATGATGTAGTTGAAGACACTAATGTTACTAAAAAGGACATTATAGAGAAATTTGGAGAAGAAATTGCAGAAATGGTAGACGGTGTTACTAAATTAAATAAACTAGAATATGCAACAATTGAAGAGCAACAAGTAGAAAATTACAGAAAAATGTTTCTTGCAATGGGAAAAGATATAAGAGTAATACTAATTAAACTTTCTGACAGATTACACAATATGAGAACTTTAAAATATTTATCAAGAGATAGACAAATTGCAAACGCAAGAGAGACGATGATATTATATGCACCACTTGCAAATCGTTTAGGTATGTATTCCTTAAAATGGGAATTAGAAGATTTATCTTTTAAATATTTATATCCAGAAGAATTTAGAGAATTAGTTGAAGGAATAAATAAGAAAAGAGAAGAAAGACTTAAATTTATAGATCAAATAATGGAACAAATAAAAGCAGAATTAAAAAGGCAGAGAATAGAGGGAGAAATAACAGGAAGAGCAAAACACTTATATAGTATCTATAATAAAATGAAAAGAGATAATATAACATTAGATCAGGTTTATGACTTATTTGCACTTAGAATTATTGTAAACTCTGTAAAAGACTGTTACGCTGCTTTAGGTGTTGTACATGAGTTATATACACCTATGCCAGGAAGATTTAAAGATTATATATCTGTACCAAAACCAAATATGTATCAATCATTACATACAACTTTAATTGGACCAAAAGGAACACCTTTTGAAGTTCAAATACGTACTTGGGACATGCATAGAGTAGCTGAATTTGGTATTGCTGCCCACTGGGCATATAAGGAAGCAAGTTTTAAATCAAATAAAAAAGCAAATGTAGTAGTCACTGATGATAAACTATCTTGGCTAAGGGAAACATTAGAGTGGCAAAAAGATATGCAAGATCCAGATGAGTTCATGAAAACTTTAAAAACAGAGCTTTTTGAGGATGAAGTATATGTATTTACTCCAAAGGGAGAGATAAAAGCTTTGCCAAAGGGAAGTACTCCAATAGACTTTGCATATACAATTCATGAGGCTATAGGTAACCGCATGGTCGGAGCAAAAATAAATAGCAAAATGATGCCTATTATCACAAAATTAAAAAGCGGAGATATTGTAGAGATATTAACATCAGATCAATCAAAGGGACCTAGTAGAGATTGGCTTAAATTTGTTGCAAGTTCTACTGCTAAAAATAAAATTCTTTCTTGGTTTAAGAAAAATCAAAGAGAAGAAAATATAGCAAAAGGAAAAGATTTAGTAGAAAAGGAACTAAAAAAATTAGGACTAAGCCATTCTGAAATATTTAAACCAGAATTTGTTCAAGCAGCATTGAATAGATATAAATTTAATAGTATTGAAGATATGTATGCAAGTATAGGATTTGGAGGTATAACTGCTGGAAAAGTTGTAACTAGAATTCTAGAAGAATATAAAAAAGAACATAAAGAAGCAAATATAGATAAGAAAATTGAAGAATTAACAAGTCAAAAACATTCTTCTGGTAAAAGTTCTGGTGCAGGTATAATTGTAAAAGGAATAGATAATTGCTTAGTAAAATTGTCGAAATGTTGTAATCCAGTTCCAGGAGACGAGATTATAGGATATATTACTAAAGGAAGAGGCGTTTCTGTACATAGAAAAGATTGTACAAACATAAAAACTCTTATTTCAGAAGAAAATAGGATGATAGATGTAGAGTGGAGCAAAAATGAAAAAACATCATATGATGTTACTATAGAAATTTATGCAAATGATAGAGATGGTTTATTAGCAGATATTGTTACAGAACTTAGTACAATAAAAACAAAATTAATAGCAGTAACAGCAAAAACTACAAAGGAAAAAATAGCAATGACAGAAATAACTGTAGAAGTATCTGATATAGAAGAGCTAAATAAAGTATTAAAAACTTTGAGAAAAATAGATAGTGTATATGAAGTAAAAAGAAAAAAATAGTTTACAAAGGAAGGATAAAAATGATTTTAAAAAATTTAAGAGTAGATGGAGGCATTTCAGATTTAACAAATTGCTATATTATGCAAGATGAAAAGACTAAGGAAACAATAGTAATAGATCCAGGTGGAAGTGCAGACAAAATAATAGAAATGTTAAAAATATTAGACGCCAAAGTAAAATACATATATTTAACACATTGTCATGGAGACCATATAAGAGCACTAAAAGAAGTTAAAGATGCTTTTGGAGGAAAAGTTCTAATTCATAGATATGATGTTGAGGGATTATATGACCAAAATATAAGTCTTACAGATTATATAGGAATAAACCATATTACAATAGAACCAGATTCTAGTGTAGATGATGGTGACTTACTTCATGTAGGAGATATAGAACTTAAAGTTATACATACACCAGGACATACAAAAGGAGGTTCATCTCTATATTGCGAAAAGGAAGGATTACTATTTTCAGGAGATACAATTTTTAGAGGAACATGGGGAAGGACAGACCTACCTACAGGAAGTTTGGAAGAAATAATGAATTCTATTATGAAAAAAATATTAACTTTACCCAAAGATACTATTATTTATCCGGGACACGGAAAATCTACTTTAGTAAAAGAAGAAGAACCTATTTATTTTAATTTGGAACCAAGAAGAGATGTATAAAAATGAAAGGAGAATAAATATGATAGTTGAACCAAGAACTTTAGCAGGATTTATGGAACTGTTGCCTAATGAACAGATTCTATTTGAACAAATGAAACAAAAAATAGAAAAAACATATCAAAGATTTGGTTTTTTACCATTAGATACACCTATTTTGGAATCAGCAGAAATATTATTAGCAAAAGCAGGTGGAGAAACAGAAAAACAAATTTATCAATTTAAAAAAGGTGATAATGATATTGCAATGAGATTTGATTTAACAGTTCCTCTTGCAAAATATGTAGCCAAAAATTATGGAAATTTAAGTTTTCCATTTAGAAGATACCAAATTGGTAAGGTATATAGAGGGGAAAAAGCTCAAAAAGGAAGATTTCGTGAATTTTATCAATGTGATATAGACATTATTGGAGATGGAGAGTTGAGTATAATCAATGATGCAGAAATTCCAAGTGTAATATATAATTTAATAAAAGAGTTGGGTTTTGAAGATTTTACAATTAGAATTAATAATAGAAAAATATTAAATGGTTTGTTTGAATATATTAACCAAAAAGACAATTCAACAGAAATATTAAGAATAATAGATAAGATAGAAAAAATAGGAAAAGATGCTGTAATAGAAGAATTAGAAAAAATACAAGTAAGTAAAGAAGCAATAGAAAAAATTATTAATTTTATAGAAATTGAAGGAACAACTGATGAAAAGTTAAATAAATTACAAGAATTAAACATAAATAATGAAACATTTAAACTAGGTTTAGATGAGCTAAAAAATGTAGTTTATTATATTAGAATGTTTGGAGTACCTGATAAAAACTTTAAAGTTGATTTAACAATTGCAAGAGGTTTAGACTACTATACTGGAACAGTATATGAAACTTTTTTAAATAATTATAGAGAACTTGGAAGCATATGTTCTGGAGGAAGATATGAAAACTTAGCAGAGTACTATACCGATAAAAAGCTTCCTGGAGTAGGAATTTCAATAGGACTTACAAGATTATTTTATAAGTTAAATGAATTAGGGCTTATTAAAGCAGAAAAATCTTCTATGTCAGATGTACTTGTAATTCCAATGCTAGAAGATTTAGCGACTCCAATAAAAATAGCAAATGCATTAAGAGAAAATGAAATAAATACAGAAATATATTTAAATGATAAAAAATTAAAAGCAAAATTAAAATATGCAGATAAACTAGAAATTCCATATACCATGATAATAGGAGAAGATGAGGTAAATACAAATATAATTAAAGTTAAAAATATGAAGACTGGGGAAGAAAAAGAAGCAAAAATATTTATAACAGAAAATAAAATAGATGTAAGTGAAATAGTTTCAATAATTAGTCATAAATAATTTTATATCGCATATATTAGTATATAAGACGAATGGACAAAGGAGAAGTTTTATATATGATTAATATGGCGGTAATAAATTTAAAAGATATAATAAAATATCTAGTAAAAATAACTATAGTTATAATAATTGTAGTTAGCATTACTAGATATTTTTCTAGTATAAAAGCTGATGTAGAAAAAACCACAAAAAGTATAACAAATAGCGTAGAAAAACACACTTTTCCTTCTTGTTTAGATGTTACCGTACCAGGAATAGAACAAACACATAACACAAATAATACTGCAAACAATGAAAATGATGTATTAGAAAAAATGTTAAGTGTAAATTTAGGTATGATAGATAATATAAAAAAAGAAACAAACATATCTGAAGAAAATGAAGTAATAGAACAATCAACAACGGAAGAAAATAAAGTAGAAGAAAATGAAATGGAAAATGTAATACAAGCAGAAACAGGCTTAAAAACTGAGGTACAGCCATCAAATGTGCCTAATAAATATACAAGTGAATTTAATGGTGTTCAAATAAGAAATGAGACAGATTACGAACTTACAGAAGAAATACTTAATCCAGAAGGATTGGAAGTAAATTCTGATAATATTATAATTTATCATACTCATGCATGTGAAAGTTATACAGCAAGTGAAAAATATCAATATGAGCAAACCGGTAATTTTAGAACTACAGATAAAAACTTTTCAGTAGTAAGAGTGGGGACAGAGCTTACAAACCAGTTAAAATCATATAAATTTAATGTAATACATAGTGAAACTCTTCATGACTACCCATCATATACAGGTTCTTATTCAAATTCATTAGCTACAGTTACAAAATTATTAGAGGAAAATAAAAATACAGATATTGTACTTGATTTGCATAGAGATGCAATAGGAGACAATACATATGCTCCTACTGTAAAAATAGGTGATGAATATGCAGCACAACTTATGTTTGTTGTAGGAGGTAATGGGAGTGCAATACAACATGAAAACTGGCAACAAAATTTAAAATTTGCAATTAAAGTTCAAGAAAAAGCAAATGAATTATATCCAGGATTATTTAAGCCAATAATATTAAGAGAGTCTGGATATAATCAGCAGGTATCTAAGGCAGCTAGCTTAATAGAAGTGGGGGCAACAGGAAATACGTTAGATCAATGCTTAGTTAGTATGAAATATCTTGCTAAAGTTTTGAATGAAGTATTATAACAAGGAAAATATCTATAATATAAATATAACCAAAAAGTAAAAATGAATAGTAAAAACTATTGAATAAAGAAGCTAAATGTTATATACTATTGCTAGTACAAAACAAAGGAGGAGGATAAGATGGACAATATTAAATTAAATTTTGATAATGTCGATGTAACCGAAAAAAATATCATGAAATATGCAGAAGAAGTAGAAGGCATTCATGATATTCTACATGAAAAGGCAAATAAACCAAAAGAATTTTTGGGATGGATAGAACTACCAACCAATTATGACAAAAAAGAGTTTGAAAAAATAAAAAAATCCGCAAAGAAAATACAAAGTGATTCAGAAATATTAGTTGTTATTGGTATTGGTGGATCTTATTTAGGTGCAAGAGCAGTTATAGAG
>JAGHJM010000061.1 GCA_017886645.1 Clostridia bacterium | reverse complement strand
CATTAGCCCAACTAAAAAGATTCAGATACTCTTTTTAATTTCGGCAACTTTTCCTTTCGTATTTTGCAATAATCTGATAACAAAATATTACTATTAAAAGTTGCGACCTCTTTCTTTTATAAAATTGAATTATATTTTATCACATATAATTAATTATGTCAAATTATGCAATGTTTTTACTTTTATATATACTATTATAATATTTAATGTTCTTTAATTCTATTATACTCACAAAGATAAGCAGAAGAGAGGGAAAACTTTCCCCCTCTCTTCTGTTTGTTGTTATACTAAGTCATACTGTCCGTAGCTAAATGTTAAGGCATTGGAGTATTTTCCATATTCTTTTTGACCATCAGTTTCTTTAAAAGGTCTTACTTTTACACTATAGCTTTCACCAGTAATAAAACCTTTTATGTCCACTTGAGCTCTTTCCACTTCTCCTGCCAGAACATAGTCCTGATTTTTTTCTAATAATAGAACATATACCTGATATCCATCTGCGTTCCGTGCAGCACTCCACGAAAAATATACTACATCCCGTGTAGAGTCAATGTTGTATTCAATAGTTCCAACTTCCCCCAATTCATTTTCAGATTTCGGAAGTAGTATCACCATGGGAATCATAAGAACAAGCATAAATATTGCTATTTTTTGTCCTGTTGACATTTTTATTACCTCCCTAAGATGTCTTATCTTTTAATTTGCTTTCTATACTTTTCTTGGATAGTCCCTCCTATGCTATAACATTATCTACTTCTCCTTCTAACTTTCTTCCTCTTTGTTATTTGATGTTCCTATAAATATGCTAAACACATTAACTGTGGTAACGAAAGTTAGTATATATATAAATAAGCAAATAGCTTATGCTAACTATTATTTTATCATATTTAAATGCTTCTTGCAAATTTATGTGAACTTATATTTTTTGTAAATTAGTACAATAATAACTACATTTCTAATTCTATAGTGACAGGTCCATTGTTTAGCAGACTAACTTCCATATGAGCTCCAAATATACCTGTTTGAACCACTGGAATAACTTCTTTACATTTTTCTACAAAGTATTCATATAACTCATTTGCTAAATCCGGTTTCGCTGCATTTATAAAGCTTGGTCTATTTCCACCAGAACAATCTGCATATAATGTAAATTGAGATACCACTAAAAGTTCACCTTTTATATCTTGAATTGATAAATTCATTTTTTCATTTTCATCTTCAAAAATTCTTAATTTTGTTATTTTTTTTACCATAGCATCTGCTTTCTCCTTAGTATCATCTGGTGCTACTCCTAATAAAATTAAAAAACCTTCATTAATTTTTCCTACTATTTTTTTATCTACTTCTACTTGTGCATGTTTTACACGTTGTATTACAGCTCTCATAATTACACCTCTTTTATATTTTTATTAATAATATAAATACTTATTTAATAATTGTCAATATTAATTCTATCTATAATATAAATATTTTTTCTAAAAATACTAGACTTTTTTTTATTTTTTGTGTATTATAATATCAGTATTTTATTTGGAGGAAACAAATGTCAAAAGTTTTAAAAGTAATTTTTATATTATTCATAAGTTTTATTTTTTGTTTTAGTGTTGTATATGCTACAGATGTTGGAGAAAACGTAACTCCTATTAATCAAGATACAACTCAAAATGATATGTTAGATGCTAATACTACATCTACATCAGATACAAATACTACTCTTACTTCAAATACTGAAGCAACTGCCAGCAATACATCAAGTACATCTTCTGGTGGACAAGAAACTTTAACAGATGGATATTCTCAGCAAAATTTATTAGGAATTTCATCTAGTTCCTCTGGACTTAATGTTAATTCCATTATTAATATACTTTTAATAGCTGTTGGAGTTATTATTATATTTTTAGCAATTGCAATATTTATTAGATTAAAATAATTTAAAATTTTTAAAAATTTCCAAGTCTTTAATCTCAAACGATTAAAGACTTTTTGTTTTTTTGCAATGTATATTTTAAATTCAAAAAATAATAATAATAATGAACAATTTTTTTAAGGAGGTTTATAATAATGAAAAGAAAATTTACTATTATATCTATAGCTTTATGTATTATTTCTTTATTTTTTATATCTTATACATTTGCTAATATTAATGATATAAAAAATGCTGCTGGTGATACAGTAAACACAGTTAGAAATGTAATTGGTGGTACTGAAAATGCTGTTGAAGGTGCTGCAAATAGTGCTGCAGGAGCTATAAAAAATGGAACAAACACTATAGAACATGGTACTGAAAATATAGTTAATAATACAAAAAACAGATTAAACGAAATGAAAAATGATACAGCTGATGGTATGATGAGAACTAATAATGGTGGAACTAATTCTTATACTGCTACAAGAACATCTACTAATAACAACTTATTTGGATTATCTTCTTCTACTTGGACATGGATTATCCTTGCTATCGCAACAATAGGAATTATAGCATTAGTAATGTTTTACACAAGACAAAATAATACTACTAGCATTTACAAAGATAAAGATAATAAATAGTTTCTAAATTCCTCTCCTCATTCTTTACTAGTATATTAATAAATGTTATAATTATTAATATATTAATAATTTTTGAGGAGTTATACATATATGAATAAAAAAATAATTGCAACTAATCCTGTTGCTAAAAGAAATTATTCTATAACAGATACTGTAGAAGCTGGCATAGTACTTACAGGTACAGAAATAAAATCTATTAGAAATGGCAAAATTAATTTAAAAGACAGTTATGCTGGTATAAAAAATGGTGAAGCTTACATATTTGGAATGCACATTAGTCCTTATGAACAAGGAAACATTTTTAATAAAGATCCAATGCGTGACAGAAAGCTACTTTTAAATAAAAGAGAAATTAATAAATTAGTTGGTCTAATAAAACAAAAAGGTTATACATTAGTACCAATTAGCTTATACTTTTCAGGTAACTATATAAAAGTCGAACTAGGTATTGGAAAAGGTAAAAAGCTTTATGATAAACGTGAGGATATTTCCAAGAAAGATGCAGAATTACGTATGAAAAAGCAAAGTGAAAAATATTAAAAATTTAATTTATAAATTTTTATTTTTAATATTGTAAATGGAGTATATATAATTTTTTTGTTCGTCCCGACAAATTATATATACTCCATTTATTATGCTATTAAATAAAAATTAAATTTTTAATATCTAAGCTTTATTACTTGAACCAAATACATCTTTAATTTTATGTTTTACTACTTCTTCTATTAATGTTCTAGCATTTCCTAAATATTTTCTTGGATCAAATATTGATGGATCCTCTGCAAAAGTTTTTCTTATTGCTGCTGTCATTGCCAATCTTAAATCTGTATCAACATTAATCTTTGAAACTCCTGAAATACTAGCCTCATGCAATATCTCATCTGGAACACCTTTTGCTCCTGGAATATTTCCGCCATATTTGTTACACATTTCTACTAACTCTGGAATAACTGTTGATGCACCATGTAATACAATTGGTGTATGTGGTAATTTTTCTTTTACTTTTGCTAATATATCAAATCTTAATTTAGCTTCTCCTTTAAATTTATATGCTCCATGACTTGTTCCAATAGCTATAGCTAATGAATCACATTCTGTTCTTTCTACAAATTCCTTTGCTTGATCTGGATCAGTATACATAGCATCAGATGCCGAAACATTAACATCATCTTCTATTCCTGCTAACTTTCCAAGCTCTGCTTCTACTACTACTCCTTTTGAATGTGCATATTCAACCACCTTTTTAGTTAATTCAATATTTTCTTCAAAATCATATTTTGATCCATCTATCATTACTGAAGAAAATCCATTATCAACACACATTTTGCAAGTTTCAAAATCTGGTCCATGATCTAAATGTAATGCTATTGGAATATCATATTCATCTAATGCAGATTCTATCATTTTTTTCAAATATTCTATCCCAGCATATTTTATAGCACTTGAAGATGCTTGTAATATAACTGGAGAGTTTTCGTCTGCTGCTGCTTTTACAATTGCTTGCACTATTTCCATATTATTTACATTAAATGCTCCTATTGCAAATTTTTCTCTCATAGATTTTTCAAACATATCTTTTGTAGTTACTAATGGCATAATAATTCCTCCTTTATATATCCATTTTAATCACAAAGTAATT
>JAGHJM010000110.1 GCA_017886645.1 Clostridia bacterium | reverse complement strand
TTCAAAAGAATATATATTAGACTTATTTGAATAGTTTTACTTTAATATCCCATAAAACAACTATCCCCTATAAATAACTGGTTATTATTTTATATATATTTCAAAAATGTAATAAATATTTAATATTAAGAAAAAAATGTCGAAATATTTATTTCCGTAAAAGTAAAAAAAGAAGAGATGAAATATAATACAGAACTGGGAAATAGTGATATTGACGCTACTTATTATAAAAAGTAAAATAATATATATATATTATAAAAGTGGATGGTAAAAGATGAAATTAAGGAAAGCAGTAATACTAATATTTATAATATTTATTTCCATATTACTAACTAGCATTTGTAATATAAGTAATGCAGCAGTTGGTGACAAATATTTTAGTGCTAAATCAATTCAAAGAGATAATTATTCATATAGAGCAGATGAAAAGACTATATGGAGAATATATGAGACTAATAGCACTTCAAATACGCCAAAAGATGAAGGCCAGACCATATTTTGTTTACATAGAGATGTTGGATTGGGTGCTGATTTTGGTTCATCTACACCAACAAGAATAGAATATGACAGATTTTTTAACTTTAGAGATGATGGGATGTTAGAAGAAATACAAAAAGCTTTACCAAGTTTTACAGAACATGACTATAAAAGATTGGTATGGCTTTTTGATCATGCTTATATAGCTCCTAAAGACAGCAGTGAAGAGGAAGTAGCACATGCACAAAGAAAAAGATTATTAGAAGCAGCAGGAATATCAGATGGAATATTAACTGAGGCAGGAACCAATGTAGTAATAGGTTCAGGAAGCGATGTATATTTTATAGACATTACAGATGAAGAAATAGACGATATTATAGGAGTTATACAACAAATGATTGTATGGCACATTGTAGGAGACTATGACAGTAGTACTACTTTAGAAATACATAGAGCAGAGCAAGGTTCATTAACATATAGAAACTTTACAGAGGATACATCATTCTTAGAGAGAATAGGAGATGTATATGGTACAAGGCAATTTGGAGAAATGCTAAATGCAGAAGTAGATAAACTATATACTTATTTAGTATCAGAATCAGATAGACAAGCTGATAGTTACAATATATATTCAAATTCTCAAAGAGTAACTTTTTCAGATACTAATTCTCAAATAGTAAAAAATGGTTCAAACTATATTGCAGGTCCATTTAGACTAGAAAAAAGCTCAAATTTAGACTATAGTATGGAACTATCTGTAAGCAATAATGGAGGAGTTGTAAATAACTATAAATTATTAAACAATAATCAACAAGAAGTTGGAAGTAATATAACTATAAAAGATTTGGTAGGAAGTAATTTTTATATTTCTGTACCAAACACAGTAAATGTAGAAACATTATCATTAAGTATAAATGGAACATACAATGGAACAGAGGCAATTTATTGGACCGTAAGTGGAAGAGAAAGAATAGAACAACCAATTGCAGTATTGGATTCAGGAGATTATAGTTTTAGTGATGCAACTCAATTAACTTATATACCACAAAATTTTGACTTGGCATTAAGAAAGTTTACAACAAAAATAAATAATGTAGAACTAAAAGAATTAGACGGAACATATACAAGAGAGCCAGATGCAAATATAAATCCACTTGTAAATGAAAGTGATACAACAGCAGAATATA
>JAGHJM010000109.1 GCA_017886645.1 Clostridia bacterium | reverse complement strand
GCAAAATATTATAGACTACATGGCAAGAAAGCATCCACTTACAAAAGCATTTTTAAAAAATAGTACATTAGAAGTAAAAAACAAAGAATTGGTAATAAATTTGGCTTTTAAGGGAAAAGCCTTATTGGATGGTAGGAAATTTGACATTATCTTATCAGAATTATTAAAAAATATATACGGAGTTACTTATAAGGTAATATTTAGCGAAAATATTTCCGAAGAAACTTTAAAAGCATATCACGAGCATTTAGAACAATTAGAAAAACAAATAGTAGATAAAGCTAAAGCAGAAACTGCAGAAGTAATAGCTGAAGGCAAGAAGGAAAATGCTGAGAAAAAAGAAGATAAGAAAGATTCTTCAGGTGAAAAAGTAACAGAACAAGAAAAAACTGAAGAAGAGCAAGAAAAAAGTCCAGTTATCTATGGTAGAGTAGGAAAAATGAGTGATCCACTTGTTAAGGTAGCAGACTTAACCATAGATAGTGGAAAAGTTATGCTAGACGGAGAAATACTTGCTACAGAAACAAGAGAATTAAAATCTGGAAAGATTTTAGCAATGTTTAATCTATTTGACGGCAGTAGTACAATAACTTGTAAAGTATTTTTAGAAGCTGAAAAATCTAAAGACATATTAAAAAGAATGTCAAGTGCAAAAGGTGTAAAGGTAATAGGAACAGCACAATTCGATCCATTTGCAAAAGAGCTAGGAGTTATTGCAAATGCAATTGTAGAAAGCAACGGAATAAAAAAAGTAGTAAGACAAGATAATGCTCCTATAAAAAGAGTAGAATTACATATGCATACACAAATGAGTCAAATGGATGCTATGACATCGGCAGAAGATTTGTTAAAAAGAGCTGTAAAATGGGGAATGAAATCAATTGCAATAACTGATCATGGAGTTGTACAAGCTTTCCCAGAAGCACATAAATACTTGGAAAAAGCAAATCCGGATTTAAAAGTTATATATGGCGTAGAAGCTTATTTGGCACCAGATAATGTATCATGCGTGTCATTCTCAAAGGGACAAAGTATAGATACAACCTATTGCGTACTTGACTTAGAAACAACAGGATTATCATTTAGAACAGAAAAAATAACTGAAGTAGGTATAATGAAGGTTAAAGATGGAAAAGTAATAGATGAGTTTTCTTGTTTTGTAAATCCAGAAAAGCCAATACCACAAAAAGTTGTTGAAGTTACAAATATTACAGATGACATGGTAAAAGATGCAGAAACCATAGATAAAGTATTTCCAAAGATATTAGAGTTTGTTGGAGATTCTGTATTAGTTGCCCACAATGCTGATTTTGACATTGGATTTTTAAAATATAATGCAAAACAACTAGGATATGAACTTAATAATACATATATGGATACTTTAAAACTAGCCAAAAGTTTATTCCCTGATTTTAAGAAATACAAATTGGGAATAATTGCTGAAAAATTAGGAATAGTAGTAGAAGTTGCACATAGAGCGTTAGATGATGTTGACACAACCGTAAAAGTTTTAAATGTAATGCTTTCAATGCTTAAAGAAAAGGGAGCCAAAACTATTGATGATATAGAAACTTTAGAAACAGGAAAAGCAGACTATAAATCTCTTCCAACATATCATGCTATAATTTTAGCAAAGGATTACGT
>JAGHJM010000108.1 GCA_017886645.1 Clostridia bacterium | reverse complement strand
TACTTGGAAGCTTATTTAACTCTTTTTCTAAATTATCTGCAATTTCATGACTTTCAAAAGTAGACATATTTCCATCTAAATCTATTGAAATAGAAATTAAGTATTGATAACCAACTGGAGTTGAAGTAAAATGTTTTGTACCTTTAATTTCTTTATAAGTATTTATAATTTTATAAATTTCCTCTTTAGTTTTTTCGTCGATTGCTCTATCCATTAAAACATTGTAACTTTCAATAAATATTTTAATTCCTGTTATACAAATCCATATAGAAATTCCTATGCCTACTACACTGTCAAACCAATATATATTACATAAACTAAGTAAAACTGATATTAAAGTAAAAGTTGTAATTATACAGTCGTTTCTATGATCCTTCATATTGGCTTTAAGAAGTAAATTGTTGTTTTTCTTATATAATCTAAAAGTATATAAAAACAAAAATAATTTAATTAAAATAGTAATTACACAAACAAGAATTAATATCCAGGAAAAGGTGAAATTTGCACCAGTCACTAAAGTTTCTACAGAATCATATAATAATTTAAAAGCTATAATAAGCATAGAAATACTTATTAGTAACGAAAAAATGTATTCTGCTTTACCATGTCCAAAATTATGATCATCATCTTGTGGAGCACTTGCTATTTTACTACCGATGGAAGTCATAGCAGATGCAAATATATCTCCCAAACTATTGGCAGCATCTGCTATCATAGCCTGACTATTTGTAATTAATCCAATAGCACCTTTTATAATTAATAGTACTATATTTCCTAGTATTCCTAATATTCCAGCTCTTTTCGAATCTTCGTATCGTTCTTCCATCTAAAAATCCTCCAATTAATAAATTATTCTACTGTTACAGATTTTGCTAAATTTCTAGGCTTATCAACATCTAATCCCTTATTTTTCGAAATATAATATGACAATAATTGAAGTGGTATAACAGACAAGATAGGCGAAATAAGTGGATTTGTTGATGGAATGTTTATTACGTAGTTAAAATTTCCATTAGGTAAGATTTGATTAGTAACTACCAGTGTTTTGGCACCACGAGTAATAACCTCTTGAATGTTACTTACTGATTTATCCACTAATTTTGGGTCTGTAATAATACTTATTACTGTAACGTCATTTTCAATTAATGCTATAGGACCATGCTTTAACTCACCTGCTGCATATGCTTCAGAATGTATATATGATATTTCTTTTAGTTTTAAAGACCCTTCTAATGCAACATTATAATCTGTTCCTCTTCCTAAAAAATACATATCATGTTGTGTATATATTTTCTTAGCAAAATTTTTAATATCATTTACATTATCTAAGATGCTATTTATTTTTACAGGCAAATCTAAAATATCTTTTTTTAAATCTTCTAAAACACTTATATCACAGGAATGTAAAAGTTCAGCGAAATATATTGCTAAAATTGCAAGTAAAACTACTTGAGAAGAATATGCTTTAGTTGAAGCAACTGCAATTTCTGGACCAGCATGAGTATATATTGTATAATCTGCCTCTCTAGTAATAGAACTTCCTATTACATTAGAGATAGCGAGAGTTGTTGCACCTTTTGATTTTGCTAGCTTTAAAGCAGCTATTGTATCTGCTGTTTCACCAGATTGACTAATAAATATACATAGTGTTTTTTTATCTATAATAGGGTCTCTATACCTAAATTCTGATGCAATATCAACAGTAACAGGAATTTTACAAAGTTTTTCTATAACAGTTTTGCCTGTTAACCCAGCATGCATTGCTGTACCACATGCTACAATATATATTTTGTTTATGTTAGATAAAAATTCATTGGTAAATCCTAAATCATCAAAACTACAATTTTCTCCTAACTTAAAACGTGAACCAATAGTTTCTCTTATAGAATTAGGTTGCTCATAAATTTCTTTTAACAT
>JAGHJM010000060.1 GCA_017886645.1 Clostridia bacterium | reverse complement strand
CAGGTAGTAGGACTAATAATAGTAGCAGATTTAATGTTAATGGTAGTAGCAATCTTTGCATATGAATGTGAGCTATATGTAAAATCTCGTAAGAACAAAAACACTAAATAGTCTTAATTAAATCCGAGGAACAACAAATTCCTTGGATTTAATTTAATTACTTTGCAAAATCAAAAAGTGAAATAAAAATTCTTTTTTAAAAGTAATTATAATAAAAAAATTATAACTAATATTTATAAACATAAGTGTCCGTAAACAAAACTTACACTATAAAAATTATAAAATTAATTAATATAAAGATATTAAAAAAATATTTCCATATTAATTAATACTATTGTTTTTAAAAAAAGCATATGTTATAATGCAATTGTAAGGTAAATTACTTACGGAGGTAAACAAATGAACCAAATTTTAGTAACAGAAAATAAAAAGAAAAAAGGTAGTAAAGGACCAGTAGGAATAAAAGGAATTGTTAGATTTTTTGCAATTTTTATTGCTGTATTTGGAATAGTTTTAACAGGAGAAGGTTCATATGCTCTTTATAAAGATGCAGAAGCAAGAAGTCCAGAAAATGTTCCAAGTTTATATATAGCAAGAGATGGAGATATTATAAGAGTAAGAGTAGAACATAATTCTGAAATATCTACTTTAAACTATAGTTGGAATGATGGTGTAGAAAATCAAATTCCAGAAGGTGGAACATATGCAGAAGAAGAAATTATAGCATTAGACGGAAACAATGTTTTAAATATTACTGTAGTAGATATGAAAGGAAGAGAATATCAATATCAAAAAGAATTTTTACTAGATGGTGTAGATATTACAAAACCTAATATAGAGGTTTTACAAGTTCAAGAAGGAACTGCAAGAGTAAGTATTAATACTTCAGATGAAACTCAAATAGTTGAAATGAGTTATAAAGTCAATGACGCACAAGAAATAATAATTCAAGCTACAGAACAAGGTCAAACAGAAATAAACGAAGAAATTACATTACCAGAAGGAACAAATAAATTAATTGTAACTGCAAGAGATGCAAGTGGAAATATTACAAGATATGAAAAAGAAATAATAGTTTCTTCAAAACCAACAATCGAATTAATAAGCAAAGAAGGTACAAGAGTTGTATTTAGAATAACAGACCAAAGTGGAATACAAAAAGTAACAGTAAACTTGAATGGAAGAGAAGTATCTGTTAATGATATAAATCAGACCGAAGCTACTTTACCACTAGATTTACAAGAAGGAAATAATGTGCTAAGAATAGAAGTAACTAATGTAAATGGTTTAGTGGCATCAGGAACTACACAAATAGAAGTTTAATCATAATAAAAGTGGGGAAAACATATGGCATATAATATATATTTAATTGATAATGATGATAATATATATACCTGTTTAATAGAGTTATTTAAAAAAGAAAAAGATTATAAAATTAAACGAGCAAAAACAAAGGAAATTGAAAGCGTATTAAGAAATATACCAGCACTTATTATAATAAATGAAGATGGAATAGACGAGGATATAACTAAAATATGTGATAACATAAAAGAAGATGAAAATAATATAATTACTCCGATAATAGTAATATCTTCTGATTGTAATAAAGAGCATAGGATAAAAATATTAAAAGCAGGTGTAGAGCATTATATAAAAGTTCCAATAGACAAAGAATACATGTATTATACAATAATTAATGCGATAAGACTTTTGTATACTAATAGAGGAATTAGTCCGCTAACTGGGCTTCCAGGGAATATTCAGATACAAACAGAATTAAAAAGGAGAATGCTAAATAAAGAAGATTTTTGTGTTTTATATTTAGACTTAGATAATTTTAAAGCATATAATGATGTATATGGATTTTTAAATGGAGATGAAATAATAAAATTTACTGCTAAGACGATTTTAAATAATATAAATTCTAGTGACAATGAAGACTGTTTTGTTGGACATATAGGTGGAGACGACTTTGTGGCAATGATTGGAGGAACAGAATGCGAGGGAATATGTCAAAACATAATTCTAGAATTTGATGAAGGAATTAAAAAATTCTTTACAAGAACAGATATAGATAAAGGGTATATAGAAGTTCCTAATAGAAAAGGAATTCTGGAAGAATTCCCCATTACATCAATATCAGTAGGAGTAGTTGTTGTAGATAAAGGTAGATTTAGAAATGTACTTGAAATTGGAGAAATAGCAGCCCAAGTAAAGCACTTAGCAAAAACAACATTTGGAAGTACATATATAATAGATAGAAGAAAAAAATAATGTTCTAAAAATATAAATAAGGCATATACATATACTAAAGGAGTTTATGTATATGCTTATTTTAAATAGAAAAAGAATAATACTAATGTTAAGTATGGTAATGGTATCTGTATTAGCATTTACTTTTTATAAAGCTGATTTAAATACAAAAACAGTAGAAACTGTTTCACTTCCTGTAACAAATAAAGTTATAGTTATAGATGCTGGGCATGGAATACCAGATGAAGGGGCAGAAGGTAATAATGGAACAACAGAAGCTCAAACAAATTTGAAAATTGCATTAAAATTGCAAAACTTGTTAGAACAAAGTGGAGCTACAGTTTTACTTACACGTTCAGATGAAAATGCAATATATGATTTAGAGAGTGAAACATTAAGAGAAAAGAAAGTGTCTGATATACATAATAGAGTAAAAATAGGAAATGAATCTAGTGCAGATATATTTGTATCGATACATCTTAATAAAATTCCACAAGAACAATATTGGGGGTGGCAATGTTTTTATAACCAAAATGATAAGAGCAAAATTTTAGCAGAAAAATTACAGGAAAATTTAAATGAAGCAATTCAAAAAGGGAACAAAAGAGTTCCCATGAAATTAGATAATGTGTATATTATGAAAAATGTACAAATACCAATTAGTATAGTAGAATGTGGCTTCTTGTCTAATGAGGAAGAGGAAAAATTACTTTTAACAGATGAATATCAAGAAAAATTAGCATGGGGAATATATAATGGAATAATGGATTATTTTTCTTGACCTTTTTCCTCTAGTGATAATTTTTCTCTCAATTCTTGGTCAGGTGGTTTTTTGGTATCTCTTAATTTTAAAGAAGGGTACATTTTCTTTAAAACATCCCTAGAAGATAATTCCCTTACGTCATCATTGTATGGATCTGATCTCCACATAGTAGGAATATATTCTCCAACAGTTAAAAGACCATCATCATAAAGTTTTTGTACATTTTCAATTTCTGTATTTTTATATAATTCATGGCTTGCTGTTCCACGATTTCCTTCATAGTGCACTTTCATTGTTTTATATTGAAACTCAATTAATGGAAAAAGCTGGTCAGAAATGTTATTATCTTCAGACTTACCTAACAATAGGTTTAGAATTTTTACTAATTCAGGTTCTATAGAACAAGTATGGTGCTCTGCTTTATAACCATTTTCTTTATTATGTTTTTTTACATGACAAACTCTTAAAAGTTTAGTTTGGTTGTTATTAGACTCAATTTCTTGCATTAATGTTCTATATTCAGCTTCAGATGTAGCTAAAATTTCTATTCCAAATACATCATCCAAAGTTTTACCTTCATTATGATTTTTATAAGCACTGTTAGTAGCCTTAACTCTTGCATAAAAAGCAAGCTCTGGTGTTATTGTGCCTATGTCTCTTAGATAGTTAAGATATCTATTTAAATAATTTATAAATAAAATAAATTGATCCTCTTGATCTAAAACAAACTTTTCATAAGTTCTCCTTGCTTCTCTTTCTGTTAGAGGTGTAACTTCAAACCTTTCCGGCTTTAAACTTTCTTTAAAATCGTTCATAATTAAACATCCTTTACTAAAATATCTCACTTTTTATTATAGCATAAAACGCCGACTTTTGCAAATTTATAGGCTTCTAAGACTACAAAAGAGTATTATTGAAAATTAACTCCCTTTTCTATTAACATTAAAAGAAGTAAAAAAGTTCAACTTTACTTTTAATAAGTGCAATGGTATAATTTAGCCAGAAAAATCCAAAATATAGAAAAGGATGTGTTGTTAATATGGAAATAGTTGAAAAAGAATTTATGAGTGTATTACTTGGAAGTGATATAAACACATATAGTATGGCAAGAGCTTTCCATGAAGAATATGGAATAAAAACTAGAGTAATGGGAAAATTTTTTACAGGACCAAGTTATAGAAGTAAAATAGTAGATTTTTATGCTGATCCAAAAATGGACCAAAGAGAAATATTTATAGAGGCTGCCAATAAATTTGCAAATGAACATAAAGATAAAAAAATAATTTTGTTGGGCTGTGGAGATAATTATGTAAGACAAATTATAGAGTGTAGAGATGAATTAGCAGACAATTATATTATTCCATATATAAGCCAAGAACTAATGGAAAGATTAATAAAAAAAGAAGAGTTTTATAAAATGTGTGATAAATATGGAATTTTATATCCTAAGACTTTTATATATACTAAAGACATGAATTTAAATTATTCTTTGGATTTTGATTTCCCAGTTATATTAAAACCATCAAATAGCGTAGATTACTTTGCTCATGAATTTGAAACACAACACAAAGTATATAAGATAGAAGATATAGAAGAACTAAATAGAGTAATAAAACAAATATATGATGCTGGATATTCTGATAATTTAATTATACAAGAATTTATACCCGGTGATGATACTTATATGAGAGTAATGACAGGATATTCAAATAGACAAGGAAAAGTAGAATTAATGTGTTTGGGACATACTATGCTTGAAGAACATACTCCACACGGAGTGGGAAATCATGCAGTAGTTATGACAGAATATAATCCAGAACTTGCAAATCTATTAAAAAAATTCTTAGAAGACATACATTATACAGGATTTTTCAATTTCGATATTAAGTATAGTGAAAAGGATAATACTTTTAGAGTATTTGAAATAAATGTACGTCAAGGTAGAAGCAATTATTATGTAACAGGAGCAGGGTATAACTTGGCTAAATATATAGTAGAAGATTACATATATAATAAAGAACATGAGTATAAAATAGTGGATAATGTGAATTTATGGACGGTAATTCCAATAGGAATAGCATATAAATATGTTGGAGAAAAATATGTTAAAGAAATTAAAAAATTAAAGAAAGAAGGAAAATTTGTAAATCCGCTATTTTATAAAGGAGACAATAAACTACTAAGAACTGCAGCATTAATAAAAAGCCAATTGAAACAATATGGAAATTACAGAAAATATTTAAAGAAATAATTGAAAGGGAAAAATAATGAATAAGCAAATATTAGGAATAATAGGCGGAATGGGACCTGAAGCAACAAGAGATTTTTACGATAGAATAATAAAACATACTGATGCAGCTAAGGATCAAGAACATATAGATATAATTATTTTAAATCATGCATCAATTATGGACAGAACATATGCAATAAAAAATAATAAATTAGATGAGTTTATAAGCCAAATAAGTGAAGATATACATATGCTAGAAGAAATGAAAGTAACTAGCATAGCAATTCCTTGTAATACAAGCCATACTGTATTAGACAAGATACAAAAATTAACTAGCATTCCAATTATTAATATGATAAATGAAACGGTTAAAAACTTAAGTGAAGAGTGTAATTCGAAAGATAAAATAGGTATAATGGCTACAGATGGAACAATATTATCTAAAATGTACCAAAACGAATGTGAAAAATATGGTGTAACATATTTTGTACCAGAAGAAAAGATACAAAAAGAGGTAATGAGCATTATATATGACGATGTGAAAGGAAAAGGAATTTTTAATAACGATAGATTTAAAAAAGTATTAAATTACTTTATAGAAAATAATTGTAAGTATGTAATATTAGGGTGTACAGAGCTATCAGGATTTAAAAAAGATTTTAAAGAGAAAACTATAGATCCAATGGATTATTTGGTAAAAGCATCTATATTAAGTGTTAATGGAAAATATAAAAAATGAAAGGAATGAGATTCTAAAATGAAAAAATTTAAATTATATGAGTACACAGAAAAATTAGGTAAGGATGAATTAGTAGTAGCAAACGATACAGAAAAAATAAAAGATACAGTAATAAATAAAGTTTGCTATAATTCAAATGAAGTAGAAAAAAATACTTTATTTGTATGTAAAGGTATAAAATTTAAAGAAGAGTATTTAAAAAATGCAATAGTAAGTGGAGCAATAGCATATATTTCTGAAAAAAAATATGATGTAGACATTCCTTGCATATTAGTAAATGATATTCAAAAAGCTTTAGCACTTGTTTCAAAAATGTATTTTAATAATCCAACAGATAAGCTTAAAATGATAGGAATTACAGGAACAAAGGGAAAATCCACAACAGCGTATTATGTAAAAAGTATATTAGATAACTATATGAAGGATGTAGACGGTACAGATACAGCAATATTATCTTCAATAAATAATTATGATGGAAAAACTACAGTAGAATCTGTATTAACAACGCAAGAATCATACGAAATTAATAAATATGCTAGAAACGCGGTAGATAGTAATTTAAAAAGTTTAGTTATGGAAGTTAGTAGCCAAGCACTAAAGAAAAATAGAGTATATGGTATAACATATGATGCAGCTGTATTTTTAAATATTTCAGAAGATCATATTAGTGATATTGAACATCCGAATTTCGAAGATTACTTTGAGTCAAAATTAAAAATATTTAAACAAGCAAAAGTAGCATGTGTTAACCTAAATATGGATGATATAGAACACCTACTTAAGGTACTTGATGCAGCAAAAGAGGCAGAAAAGGTAATTACATTTGGAACAACAAGAAATGCTGATATATTTGCTTATCAAATAGAGAAAAAGGGATTAAACACAACATTTAAAGTAAGAACACCATATTTTAATGATAAAATTGTTCTTACAATGCCAGGACTATTTAATATAGAAAATGCGTTAGCAGCAATAGCAGTTGCAGTTTCTATGAAGATTCCATATAAAAATATTTATGAAGGCTTAAAAGTTGCAAGATCTAGTGGAAGAATGGAACTATATACTAATAAAGATAAAAGAATTATAGCAATTGTAGATTATGCACACAATAAATTAAGTTTTGAAAAACTATATGAATCAACAATAAAAGAATATCCGGATAAGAAAATAGTAACAGTATTTGGATGCCCTGGTGGACATGCAATGATAAGAAGAAGAGACTTAGGTGTACTTTCTGGGCTAAATTCAGATATTACATATCTAACAGCAGAAGACCCAGGAATGGAAAAAGCCGTAGATATTTGTGAAGAAATAGGTGGATATGTAAAAAAAGTTGGAGGAAAATATAAAATAATAGAAGATAGAGGAGAAGCTATAGAAACAGCTATTCTAGAAAATCCTGATAGTGTAATTTTAATTACAGGTAAGGGAAATGAAACTAGACAAAAAATAGGAACAACATATGTAAAATGTTTAACAGATGTACAATATACAAAAAAAGCATTAAAAAAATATGATGAAGAACATGGAATAAAAGTAAAAAAAGCAATTAAAAAATAATTATATAATAAGCTATAATGTATAAAAATTCCACTCTTGGAGAAACTATTTGTAAAAATAGAACAAGGAGTGGGATTTTTTTGATGGAGTATAAAATATTAAATATAAAAGGAGCTTTATTAGATAAAGTACAGTTAGAAAATTACTTAGAAAAAATTGCATCTGATCATATTTTAAAAAGAAAATCAGAAAAATATACTTATCCAATACCTAGATTAAAAGAAAACTTAGAAGTTATAACACAAATATATGAATTATTAACAGAACATATAAAATTAAAAATACCTATTCATCCAGCAGGAGAGTGGATTTTAGATAATTATTATATTATAGAAGAAACGGCAAAAGCCATTGTAAAAGATATTACATTAAAAAAATATATAAATTTTCCTGGCATTTCAAATGGACCATATGAAGGATTTGCAAGAATATATGTATTAGCCCAAGAAATTGTTGCTTATACAGATTGTAAAATAGATAGTAAAACATTACCAGAACTTCTTAAAGCATATCAATCTAAAAAAAGCTTGAACATGGAGGAAATATGGAATATTGGACCTTTTCTACAAATAGCATTAATTGAAAAAATAAGAGAAGTGTGTGAAAAAATTTATTCTTCACAAATGCAAAAATATAAAGTAGAAAATATTTTAGAAAGATATATAGAAGAAAAGCCAAAAGATAGGTTAAAATTTAAAAATATACATGAATATAAAACAAAAGTATTGGGATATGAAGAAATGAAATATCCCTTTATTGAATATATGTCATATAAGTTAAAGAAATATGGAAGAAAGGCATATCCATTTTTAGAAATACTAGAAGAGGAAGTAAATAAAACAGGACTTGATATATCAGATGTAATAAAAAAAGAACACTTTGATATAGCAGTAAGAAAAGTTACAGTAGGAAATGGAATAACAAGTATAAAGACTCTTGGAAGAATGAATTTTATTACAGTATTTGAGGAGATAAATGGTGTAGAGGAAGTTTTAAAACAAGATCCAATAGATGTTTATTCAAATATGGATTATAAGACCAAAATATATTATAGAAATGCAATAAAACAAATAGCAAAGAAAACAGAAATATCAGAAATATATATTGCTAAAAAAGCCTTAGAGCTTGCACAAAAGGAATTTAGTAATCCAAATAGGGATTTACTTCAGCTAAAAAAATCCCACATAGGATACTATATTATAGGTAAAGGAAAAAATGATTTAATAAAAAACGTTACAAATAAAAAAGGAAAATCATTATCTAATGACAAAAAAGCGGATTTATATATAATAGGAATATTTACATTAAGTATAGTTATATCATTGGTTTTAGCATGGGAAATAGATAAGCAAATAAATAATATAATATTGTCAATCATTTTAGGAATATTATTGTTTATTCCTGTACAAGTATTAGTACAGCAGATTACACAATATATATTGGGAAAAATAGTGAAACCAAAATTAATTCCGAAACTGGATTTTCAAAATGGAATACCAGAAAAATATAGCACATTTGTAGTAATACCAACAATATTAACTTCACCTGAAAAAGTAAATGAGCTTATAAAAAAACTAGAGGTATATTATTTAGCAAATAAAAGTAATAATTTATATTTAGCTTTGTTAGGAGATTGTACATCAAGCAGTCAAAAAATAGATGAAATAGATGAAAAAATTATAAAAGAGGGAATAAAAGAAGTAAAAAAATTAAATGAAAAATATCCTGACGAAAAGTTTCCAAAGTTTCATTTTTTATATAGAGAAAGAGTGTGGAATGATGGAGAAGCATGTTATTTAGGTTGGGAAAGAAAAAGAGGATTATTAAATCAGTTTAATGAATTTATCTTAGAAGGAAATATAGGAAATTTTAAAGTAAATACAATAGAAAATGCTAAAGAAATAAAAAATTTACCTCAAATAAAGTATGTTATTACTTTAGATTCAGATACAAATTTGGTATTAAATACTGGATTAGAGTTAATAGGGACAATGGCACATATATTAAATGTACCTATTTTAAATAAAAATAAAGATTGTGTACAAGATGGGCATGCGTTAGTCCAACCAAGAATAGGAATTGATCTATTAATAAGTAATAAAACCTTATTTACCAAAATATATGCAGGTTCTGGAGGAACAGACCCATATACAAATGCAATATCAGACACATATCAAGACAATTTTGAGGAAGGCATTTTTACAGGAAAGGGTATATATGACTTAAGAATATTTTCTGAAATATTTAAAAACGAAATTCCAGAAAATACAGTACTTAGTCATGATTTGCTAGAAGGAAACTATTTAAGATGTGCACTAGCATCAGATATTATTTTAATGGATGGCTTTCCAACTACGTATCAAAGCTATAAAACAAGATTAAGTAGATGGATTCGTGGAGATTGGCAAATAGTAAGTTGGTTAAAGTCAAAAATAAAAAATAGAAAAGGCAAAAAAAAGAAAAATCCTTTAAATAAATTATCAAAATATAAAATACTAGATAACTTATTTAGAAGTTTGCTAGAAATAATAGTAATTATAATATTAGGACTTACAATATTTTTAGATGTTGTAAAAAATATTTCTATATGGCGAATTGTATTAATAGCAATAAGCTCAGTAATAATTGCAACATTAATAGACTTAGTAAATAAAGTAATTTTTTATAAAGAAGGAGAAAAAAAGCAAAAAACATTTACGAAAACAGTAGGAAACTTGGAAGGAAGTATCTTAAGAGGATTACTTACACTTGCAACACTTCCAGACAAAGCATATATGAGTGCAAGTTCTATAACAAAGACAATATATAGAATGGTAAGGAGCAGAAAAAATTTACTTGAATGGACTACTGCAGAAGAAGCGGAAAATAGTTTAAAAAATACAGTAGGTTCGTATTACCAAAATATGATTGCGAATGTAATATTAGGTTTTATATTATTGGCAATTATTCCGTTTTATTCTGGAAATATATTAATACAATTTTGTATACTTGGGCTAGCGGTATTGTGGCTAGTAGCACCATATATTATGTATAGAATTAGTAGAGCTAATTTATTAATAAACAGTGTTGACTTATTAGATAAAAGTGAAAAAGAATATCTTATGGATATAGCACAAAGAACATGGAACTTTTTTAAAGAAAATTTAACTAAAGAAAGTAATTTTTTACCACCAGATAATTTTCAAGAAGATAGAAAGCCAAAATTAGTGTATAGAACATCACCTACAAATATAGGTTTAGCAATGCTTTCTGTAATAGCAAGCTATGACTTAAAAATAGCATCATTAAATGATACTATAAAACTTTTAGAAAACATGATAAATACTGTAGTAGAATTACAAAAATGGAATGGACATTTATATAATTGGTATGATATTAAAACATTGAATCCACTAGAGCCAAAATACATTTCTTCTGTGGATAGTGGAAATTTTATAGGATACTTATATGTAGTAAAGCAATTTTTAGAGGAAAACAAAGAAAAATATCAAATAATAGATAGTTTAATAGAGCAAATTGATAAAGTTATAGTAAATACAGATTTCTCTAAATTATATAATCCAGATAATATGCTATTTTCAATAGGATTTAACGTAGAAGAAAATAGTTTAACAGATTCATATTATGACTTATTAGCATCAGAAGCAAGACAAACTAGTATTATTGCTATTGCAAAAAAGGATGTAGATATAAAGCATTGGAAAAACTTAAGTAGAACATTGACAAAGTTAAAACAATACAAAGGATTGCTTTCTTGGTCTGGAACTGCATTTGAGTATTTAATGCCTAATATTAATATTCCACAATATCCAGGAAGCTTGTTAGATGAATCTTGTAAATTTATGATAATGAGTCAAAAAGAATATGCAAAACTATTAAACATTCCTTGGGGATTTTCAGAAGCAGCTTTTAATTTAAAGGACTTAAATAATAATTATCAATATAAAGCATTTGGAATTCCATGGCTTGGATTAAAAAGAGGACTTTCAGAAGAAATTGTTGTAGCTTCATATGGTAGTATAATGGCATTAAATCAAGCACCGAAAGAGGTAATAAAAAACTTAAAAAAGCTTCAAAGTAGTAATATGTATAATAAATATGGCTTTTATGAATCAATAGATTATACTCCTACAAGATTAAGAAAAGGTGAGGAATATGCAAATGTAAAAACATATATGGCACATCATCAAGGTTTAATATTACTTTCTATTAATAACCTTTTAAATAATAATATTATACAAAAAAGATTTATGCAAAATCCGGAAATAAAAGTTATAGATATATTACTTCAAGAAAAAATGCCTGAAAGCCTAATTATTACAAAAGAAAAGAAAGAAAAGGTAGAAAAGGTTGTTAATATTGATTATGAAAATTACAGTCAAAGAGAAATTAATAAGATAAATAATAAATTAAAACAAATAAATGTTATTTCAAATAATAATTACACTATAGTAATGGATGAAAAGGGCAATGGATATAGTAAATATAGTGATATTTTAATAAATAGGTATAAACTCACAGATGACATAGAAGAAGGAATATTTTTCTATTTTAAAAATATTAAAAGTAAAAGGATATGGACAGCCTCCTATGCAAGTTATTTAAATAAACCAGATAAATATAGTATCTATTTTGCACCAGATGTTGACAAGATAGTAAGAATAGATGGAAATATAGAAACACAAATGAAAGTTGGAATAGTTCCAAATGAACCTGTAGAAATAAGAAAAGTAAAACTAACAAATATGGGGTTAAATGAAGAAATAATAGAAATAACAAGCATTTTTGAGCCTTTAATTTCAACGAAGGAACAAGATTATTCTCATAAAGTTTTTAATAATTTATTTTTAAGTTACGAGTGGTTAGAAGACAAAGAAATATTAATTGTAAAAAGAAAAGTAAGAGAAGAAAACGAAAAAGATTTATATGTAGCATTAACTTTATATTCTGAAAATGAGACGATAGGTGAAGCTGAATATGAAACAGATAAGGAAAAATTCTTAGGCAGAAATAATTTGGGTATACCAAAGGCTGTAGAAAATTCTGCTCCATTAAGTAAAAAAACTGGTACAAGTACAGAAACAGTAGCTGCAATGAGAAGAATGATAAGTATTATGCCAGAAAGTGCAGTTGAAATAAATTTAATTATTACAATAGGAGAAACGAAAGAACAAGTTATAGAAAAGGTTTTAGAGTTTAAAAATGAGGAAAAAATAAAAAGAAATTTTGAATTGGCAAAGGCCAGAGTAGAAGCGGAAACAAACTATTTAGGATTAAAAGGAAAAGATATTGAATTATATCAAAAGATGCTTAGATATTTAATATTTGTAAACCCTTTAAAAACAGTAATATTTAAAAATAAAGATAATGAACATGCTAGTTCAGAAGATTTATGGAAATTTGGAATATCTGGAGATATACCAATATTGTTAGTTAAAATAAGAGATATAAATGATATAGATATTGTTAAAGAAGTAATAAAAGCATATGACTATTTTAGAATAAAGAATATAACTATTGATTTAGTAATAATGAATGAAGAAAAAAATAGCTATAATAACTATGTAAAAGAGGGTGTTCAAAATGCTATTTTAAATCAAGGCTTAGGATTTATGCAAAACATAAAAGGAGGAATATTTTTATTAAATAATTTAAATAAAAAGGAAAAAGAGTGTATAGAATATAAATCAAATTTAATGATAGAGGCAAATGGAGGGAGTATTTCAAGACAAATTAGTGATTTAGAAGAGGAATATTTAGAAAATTATAAAGAAGTAAATGACGAAAGTACAATAGTAGGTTTAATAGATGAAGATAAAACAATATATAATGATAATAATGAAAAATTAAAATATTATAATGAATATGGTGGATTTTCAGAAGATGGAAAAGAATATAATATAAAAATAAGTAAGAACAACAAACTTCCAACTGTATGGAGTCATATTTTAGCAAACGAAAAATTTGGAACTGTTGTAACAGAAAGTATGGGAGGATATACATGGTATAAAAACAGTAGATTAAATAGGCTAACTGCATGGAATAATAATCCTGTAACAGATGTTCCTTCCGAAATTATATATTTAGAGGATATAGAGACTAAAAAGAAGTGGACAGTTGGAATAAGTCCTATGCCTGATGAAAATCCATATTATATTACGTATGGATTTGGATATGCCAAATATAAGCATATAAGTGATGGAATAAAACAAAATTTAGAAATATTTATTCCAAATGAAGACAGTGTAAAAGTAGGATTATTAACTTTAGAAAACACAAATGTAAAGAAAAAAGAAATAAAACTTATATATTATTTAAAACCAGTTTTAGATGAAGATGAAATAAAATCTAATGGATACCAAAAATTAGATTATATAAATAAATCAAATATATTATGTTTAAAAAATATTACCAAAAAAACAAATAATATTATGTGGGTATCAAGTAGTGAAAAAATAAATTCATATACAGGAAGTAAAACAAGCTTTATTGGAAATGGAAATTTAGAAAATCCAGAAGGGCTAAGAAAAATAGAACTTGATAATAGAAATTCGTTATGGCAGGATGGGATAATTGCAATAGAAACAAAAATTGAAATAGAGGCATTATCAAAAAAAGAAATAGTACTTACATTTGGGGCTGGAGAAAATATGCTTGAATGTCAAGATATGGCATATAAGTATAGTAATATAAATAATATAAAAACAGAATTTATGAAGACAAAAAAATATTGGAATGATTTAATAAATAATTTACAAGTTAAAACTCCAGTAGAATCAATAAATATAATGCTTAATGGATGGTTATTGTATCAAACATTATGCTCAAGAATATATGCTAGAAGCGGATATTATCAGTCTGGTGGTGCGTTTGGCTTTCGAGATCAGTTGCAAGACTGCTTGGCTACCAAATATGCAGATAGCAATATAATGAAAGAACAAATAATTAAGCATAGTAAACATCAATTCTTAGAAGGAGATGTATTACATTGGTGGCATGAAGAAACACAAAGAGGAATAAGGACAAGATTTTCAGATGATTTGTTATGGTTAGTGTTTATTACTTTAAATTATATAAATTTTACTGGAGAAAAAGAAATATTAGATGTAGAAACGCCATATTTAAAAGGTGAATTATTGGAAGAAGGCGTAGATGAAAAATATGATTTGTATACGCAATCAGATATTTCAGAAAATATATATAATCATTGTATAAGAGCTATTGAACATTCTTTAAAATTCGGAGAAAATGGAATTCCAAAGATTGGTTCTGGAGATTGGAACGATGGATTAAATAAAGTAGGAAATAAAGGAAAAGGTGAAAGTGTTTGGCTTGGATTTTTCTTATATTACATTCTAATTAAAATTCAACCTATTTGCATAGGAAGAGGAGAAGAAGATAGAGCCAAAAGATATAGTGAAATAGCAGAGAAACTTAGAAAATCATTAAATAATAATGGATGGGATGGAAGATGGTTTAAAAGAGCTTTTACAGATAATGGAGAAGTGTTAGGTAGTCTAGAAAATGAAGAATGCAAAATAGATAGTATATCACAAAGTTGGGCAACTATATCTGGAGCAGGTGATAATGATAAAAAATATATAGCACTAGAAAGCTTAGAAAATCATTTAGTAGATAGAGAAAACGGAATTATAAAATTATTAGATCCGCCTTTTGAAAAAGGAAATATAAACCCGGGATATATTAAATCTTATTTGCCAGGAACAAGGGAAAATGGAGGGCAATACACACATGCAGCAATTTGGGTTATAATAGCAGAAAGTATGTTAGGCTTTGGGGATAAAGCTACAGAATATTTTAAAATGATTAATCCAATAGAACATTCTAGAACCAAGGAAGCTGCAAACAAATATAAAGTTGAGCCATATGTTATGCCAGCAGATATATATGGGCAAGGTAATTTGTCAGGAAGAGGAGGATGGACCTGGTATACAGGTTCAAGTAGCTGGATGTATGAAGCTGGAATAAAATATATATTGGGATTAAATATAGAAAATGGATTTTTAAAGATGAATCCCTGCATTCCGAGAGAATGGAGAGAATATACAATAAAATATCATGCACGGAAGCAGTTTTTATAATATAACTGTAAGAAACGAAAATGGAAAAAATATGCGGAATAGAAAAATTTCTACTAGATGGAGAAGAAATAGAAGAAAAGAAAGTTAAAATAAATAATACAGGAGGAATTTATAATATAACAATAATAATGTAAAAGTGTGTCAATGGGGACGGAGAATTTTGACAACTAAAAAGAGTATGTGTCAAAATTCTCCGTCCCCATTGACACGATTTTTTTACAAAATAACAAAAAAATCTTGTACAAATTACATTAATATGATATAAATATATGTAATTAATAAGCTTATCTAAAGAAAGGTGGGGCTGTTTGTGGAAGAGAAAAACGAGAGTAACTATGATAAGAAAAAAATCTTAATAGTAGATGACGAAAAACCAATTGTAGACATATTAACCTATAATCTACAAAAAGAAGGATATGAAACAGTAGAAGCTTATGATGGAGAAGAAGCAATTAATTATGCATTAACGCAAAAACCAGATTTAATATTATTGGATATAATGCTTCCAAAAGTTGATGGATTAACAGTTTGCAAAAGAATTAGACATACTTTAAGTAATGTACCAATATTGATATTATCTGCTAAAGACGAAGAAATAGATAAAATCTTAGGGTTAGAACTTGGAGCTGATGATTATATTACAAAACCTTTTAGTGTAAGAGAGCTAGTAGCAAGAGTTAAGGCAAACTTAAGAAAATCAGAGGTTATACAAGAAAACAATCAAATAGATAATGCAGATGATAAGAAAACAAACAAAATAAAAGTAGGCGAACTAGAGCTAGACTTAGACAAATTTGAAGTAAAGGCAAGAGGAGACGTAATAGATTTAACATTAAGAGAGTTTGAAGTTTTAAAATATCTAGCTGGACAACCTGGTCAAGTTGTTACAAGAGAGACTTTACTAGAAAAAGTTTGGGGATATGAATATTATGGAGATATTAGAACAGTTGATGTTACAGTAAGACGTATAAGAGAAAAAATAGAAAAAGATACATCAAATCCTAAAATATTGATTACAAAAAGAGGGGTAGGCTATTATATAACAGCAAAATAAATGAAAAACAGGACAATTGGAGTAGCTCCATCTGTCCTGTTATTTTTATGTATAAATAGGAGAAAAAAATGAGAAAAAACATACAAAATAAAATTATTTTAATTTTTTATATAATAGGAATGCTATTAATACTAGCAATTTCTACATTTTCGTATTTTATATTAAAAGAAATTGATGAATTATTTACTATAGAAGAGCAAATAACTAGATTAAAATTAATCACAATTATAGCAATAATATTATATACAGTAATTACACTAATTATTAAGTACTTTATTTCGAAATCTGTTTTAAAACCTATAAACAAATTAATAGAAAGTGCTGAAAAAATGGCAAGTGGTGATAATATAGATATATATGAAAATATACCAAGAGGGAAAAATGAGGTTGATGATTTAGTTAATGCTTTTAGTTTAATGACAAAAGAATTGAATCAAAAGCTTAATGAGGTAAATAGGCAAAAAAAGCAAATAGAAACTATTTTATTACATATGACAGATGGAGTTATCGCTTTTAATATGGAAGGTGAAATTATCCATATTAATCCAGCAGCAAAAAACTTATTAAGTTTAACTGAAAAAGACAATACGTTTGATAAAATGTTTAAAAGACTAAATTTAGAAGTTAATTTAGAAAAAATTATTTATCTAGAAAATTGGACATCATCAGAGCAAAAAATAGATATAGGAGAAAAAGCAGTAAATTTATTTTTTGCTCCATTTCAAGATGAAAATAATAAGCCTACAGGGGTAATGGTAGTAATACAAGATATTACAGAGCATGTAAAACTAGATAATATGAGAAGAGAATTTGTAGCAGATGTATCACATGAACTTAAAACACCAATTACATCTATTATGGGATATGCTGATACTTTATTAGAAGAAGATTATGATAAAGAAACACAAAATAGATTTTTAAGTGTAATAGCATCAGAAGCAAGAAGAATGGCGAAATTAGTTACTGATTTGTTAACATTATCAAGATATGATAGTAATAAAATAAAAAGAGAAAATACACAATTTGATTTAGGAGAACTTGCAAAAGGTTGTCAAGAAAAATTAAGATTTGAAATTGAAAAGAAAAAACATAATGTAGAATGTTTTGTTACAGCAAATGTACCACCAGTAGAGGCGGACAAAGATGGAATTGAAAGAGTTATATTAAATATTCTTTCTAATGCTATTAAGTATACTCCAGAAAATGGTACTATTAAGGTATATGTGGGATTTGTGTATAATGATGCATATATAAAAGTAATAGATAACGGTATCGGAATTCCAGAAAAAGATTTGTCAAGAATATTTGAAAGATTTTACAGGGTAGACAAAGCAAGAAGTAGAGAACTAGGAGGGACTGGATTAGGTCTTTCAATAGCACAAGAAATTTTAAAGAAGAATGATGGAAGTATAGATATAAAAAGTGAAGTTGGAAAAGGTACGGAAGTTGTTATTAGAATTCCAGTTGTAAAAAAATAGTATAAAAGCCTCTATGTAATACATAGAGGCAAAAAATATATTAAAAACGTTGATAAAAAATGTAATCTAATGTATAATTTAATTTGAAAAACGAAAAAAGGAAGAATGGTTAAATGAACGAAAAGGTTAAAGATATAATAGAATGGATACTATGCATTCTAATTGCGTTAATATTAGCTTTACTAATACGTTATTATATAGGAACACCAACAATAGTAAAACAAGTTTCTATGTGGCCAACATTAGAATCAGATGATAGATTAATTTTAAACAGATGGGGAAGAACCACTAAGCAAATGCCAGAAAGAGGAGAAATTATAACATTCGAAGCTCCAAGCAATGCAAGATTAGGAAGAGAAAACCAAGATGCATCAAACCCAGTTGCAAGATACGATTATGAACCTTCAAACATAATAGAAAGCTTTACATATAATGTTTTAGAATGGGGAAAAGAAAGCTTTATAAAAAGAGTTATTGCATTGCCAGGAGAGCATGTAGAAATAAAAGATGATAAGGTTTATATAAATGGCGAAGAATTACAGGAAGACTATTTAGATGAAGGCGTAGTAACAAACATGGATCCAGAAGGAGTGTATTCAGACTTTATTGTTCCAGATAATTGTGTATTTGCAATGGGAGATAATAGAACGAGGTCAACAGATTGTAGAGCTTTCGGATGTATTCCTTTAGAAAAAGTTGAAGGAACAGTTTGGATAAGATTTTGGCCATTTGATAAATTTGGTAAAGTAGAATAAAAAGGAGATAAAATTGGATTTCAAAGACTTAATAGGTAATAACAAAATAAAAGATTATTTAATCAATTCAGCTTCAAATAATCAAATGCTTCATAGTTATATGTTTTCAGGAAGAGAAGGAATTGGGAAAAAGTTATTTGCTAAAATTTTTGCAAAAATGATTTTATGTTTGTCTGAAGATAAACCATGTAATACATGTAAATCATGTATAAGTTTTGAAGGAGAAAATCATCCGGATTTTATGCAAATAAATGCAGACGATGGAAAGAGTATAAAAATAGAACAAATACGTTTGATGCAGGAAAAAGTCGTAGAAAAGCCAATTATATCAAATAAAAAAGTATACATCATAAATGATGCTGAATTATTAACGAAAGAAGCACAAAACTGTTTGTTAAAAACATTAGAAGAACCACCAGAATATGTCATAATAATACTAATAGTATCAAATGAAAGCAAAATATTAAATACAGTAAAATCAAGATGTGTAAAAATTGAATTTGAGAAAATACCAGACGAAGAAATAAATAATTATTTAGAAAAGCAAGGAATAAGCAAATTAAGTAATGTAATGTTAAAACAATGTGACGGTAGCTTAAAAATGGCATTAAACATTGGAGAAAAAACAGAAGAATATAATACATTAGAAAAAATAATAAACAATATGGAAAAAGAAAATATTGCAGCTATATGGAACAATGCGGAAATTTTATACAAATCACAAGATGAAATTTTCGACTATTTAGATTATATAAATGTTATTCTATATAATAAATTATTAAAAATTAATAAAATTTCATATGTAAATTGCATAGAAAAAGTAGAAAAAATAAAGAAAAATTTACTTGCGAATGCTAATTATAATATGTGTATAGATAATTTATTATTAGAACTTTGGGAGGAACTTAATGAAAAACATAATAGGAGTTAGGTTTAGAAAACCTGGTAAAATATATTTTTTTGATTCAGAAAATCATGATGTTAAAAATAAAGATAAAGTTATAGTAGAAACTGCAATGGGGCAGGAATTGGGAGAGGTAGCTATTACAAATAGATCCATGCCAGAAGAAAAACTAAAAACACCATTAAAGCCAATAATTAGAATTGCAAACAATAAAGATATTAAACATTATGAAGATAATAAAAATAAGGAAAAAGAAGCTTTAAAAATTTGTGAAGAAAAAATAAAAGAACATAAACTAGACATGCATTTAGTAGATGCATCATATACTTTTGACAATACAAAATTACTATTTTACTTTACAGCAGACGGAAGAATTGACTTTAGAGAATTGGTAAAAGATTTAGCATCAATATTTAAAACTAGAATCGAATTAAGACAAATAGGAGTAAGAGACCAAATTAGAAGAATTGGTGGAAATGGAGTTTGCGGAAGAGAACTATGTTGTTGCACTTTCTTAAATGAATTTGATACTGTATCAATAAAAATGGCAAAAGAGCAAAACATAGCTCTAAATCCGACTAAAATATCAGGAAATTGTGGAAGATTAATGTGTTGTTTAAGGTATGAACAAGAAGCATATGAGAGTAAATTAAAAAAGCTTCCAAAAGTAGGTGCAATAGTATCAACAGCAGAAGGTGAAGGCATAGTTGATAATGTTGAAATATTAAAAGAAATAGTAAGGGTAAAAATAAAAGATGGGGAGGACACTTTCTATAAAAAATATCCAGCATCAGAAATAAAAATAATTAAAAATATAGAATCAAAAGAAATAGACCCAGAAGAAAAAGAAAATTTAAAAGAATTAGAAGAATTGGAAAAATTAGATAAACTAGAAAATGAAAACAATGACGATATGTAAATAATGGGTTTATAGGTACCCCTTAAACAAAAACCTAAATATAAAATAAGGAGGCAAAATAAATGGCATATAAAATTACAGATAAATGCATTAGCTGTGGTGCATGTGCATCAGCTTGTCCAGTAAGTTGCATTTCACAAGGAGAAGAAAGATTTGTAATAGATCCAAATCAATGCATCAGTTGTGGAACATGTGCAGGAGTTTGTCCTGTAGGAGCACCAGAAGAAGAATAATTTTTTGTGGTAATTAGGGACGTTTCCAAAGTTATCAAAAGTGGTAATTGGGGACGTTTCCAAATTACCATGTTTTGGTAATTAGGGACACATCTAGAAGTAAAATAGTTACAATTATAATAAATATAAAATTAAGGGAGTGAAAAAATGGCTCATATTAGTCGGAATATGTAAAGATTGTGGAGAATGCGAAGGTGAATGTCCAGTAGGCGCTTTAACAAGAAAAAATGGAATTACATTGATAGATAAAGATAAGTGTATCGATTGTGGATGTTGCGTAGTAGCTTGCCCAGAAGGAGCAATAGACTTAGATTAATAATTAGTTAGATAAAATATAAGAATGCTTAATGTAAAAATGATTGCATAATTATATAAGCAATAAAACATAAAATTATTCTTAATTTTATAGAAAATAATTATAAATGTATGGAGATAAAAAATACATAGTAAAATTATAGTTTTACTATGTATTTTTAAATATATTTATTTTAAGATGTGTCCCTAATTACCACTTTTTATTTATTGGTCATTGCTTCTAATTCTAGCAATCTTTCCCATCTTTCGTCTACTTCTTTTTGGAATTCTTCTATCATCCATTCGTTTCCTGGTTTAAACATGTGTTTAAAACGTTTTTGTGGTTTTAAAAATTCTTCTACAGGTAGCTTTTTTGCTGGTTTGTATGTTATTTTGTATACACCATTTACTACTTCGTATAAAGGCCAGTAACATGTGTCTGCTGCAAGTTTGTTTATTTGCATTAACATATCTGTTGGGTATCCCCATCCTCTTGGACATGGAGCCAAAACATTTAAGAATGTAGGACCTTCTGTATAGATTGCTTTTTCTGCTTTAGTATATAAATCTGCAAAGTTAAGCATTGCTAATGTTTGTGCTACATATGGAAGATGATGTGATGCTAAAACTTCTGTTAAGTCTTTTCTTCTTTGCATTTTTCCAGGAATTACTTTTCCTGCTGGTGATGTTGTTGTATCTGCAAAATGAGGTGTTGCAGATGAACGTTGTATACCTGTATTCATGTATGCCCCGTTATCGTAACATACATAAGTCATGTCATGTCCTCTTTCCATAGCTCCAGATAAGCTTTGAAGACCTATATCATAAGTTCCTCCATCTCCACCAAATGTAATAAATTTTGTTGTTTTATCTTCAGGTAATTTTCCTTGTCTTTTCATTGATTTGTAAGCTGCTTCTACCCCTGAGCATGTTGCTGCTGCATTTTCAAATGCGGTATGAATATAAGAGTCTGTCCAAGCAGTATAAGGATAAATACAGCTAGAAACTTCCATACAACCAGTTGCGTTAGATACTACAACATGATCTTCTGTTTTAACTGCTCTTAAAATCATTCTGGCAACTGGTGGAGCACCACAACCAGCACACATTCTATGACCAGCTGTAAATCTTGCTTCAGTATTTGCCATTACTTCTTTTAAATTATATGTCATTTATTTTTCCTCCTTTAATCCAAGATAACGGTAAGGATTTTCTGCCTTGCCAGTTTTAACAATTTCTTGTAAGTCAGAGAAAACAGAATCAATTTCTTTTTCTGTTGTATCTCTACCACCAATACCGTAAATATAGTTTACTGCAGGAACTTGCTTGTTATTCATATACATAGCAGAGGTAACATCTGTAAATAAAGCACCTCCAGCACCGTTTAAAGAATCTGCTTTATCTAAAACTGCAATAGCTTTTGCATTGCCTAAAGCTTCAGCAATTTCATCAACAGGGAATGGTCTAAATACACGAACTTTTAAAAGACCTGCTTTTATTCCTTGTTCTCTTAGTTTGTCTACAACAACTTTTGTAGTGCCGGCAGTTGAGTTCATACAAACTATTACTATATCTGCATCTTCTGTTTTATATTTTTCGAATAATTCATATTTTCTACCAGTCATTTTTTCAAAGTCTTTTGCAACTTCTAAAATAACTTTTTTAGCATTTCGCATGGCTTCTGCTTGCTCATGCTTATGTTCAAATAAATAAGCTTGAACATCCATAGGTCCAATTGAAATTGGTTCTTTATCATTTAATAAATAATGTTCTGGTTTGTATGTTCCAACAAATTCTTTTACTTTATCATCTTCAATTAACTCAATATTTTCTATAGAATGTGAAGTAATAAATCCGTCTTGACATACCATAAGTGGTAGTAAAACGTCTTTATTTTCTGCAATTCTATGAGCCATAATTAAGTTATCGTATGCTTCTTGGTTTGTTTCAGAAAATAACATAATCCAACCACTATCACGTACACCCATTGCATCTGAATGGTCACAGTGAATATTTAAAGGACCAGATACAGCACGGT
>JAGHJM010000059.1 GCA_017886645.1 Clostridia bacterium | reverse complement strand
GACGAGGCAGAGCCCCCGAGTTGTGTTAGTATGACACAACTCATAAGGGGTTAGGACTTATGACAGAGTCAAAGTCCTATGCTTCGAAGAAAATTCAAGGAGGTGGTTTCATTGGAGCAAGAATTAGCATATTCTTTTCATTTAGGTAGTGATAAAAACAAAAGAAAATTGGCAAAAAAAGTTTCCAAAGGAAATGTATCAGGTACTACTTCTCTTTCTAATAATGCAATTCAAAATGCTAATGATTTATCAAGAGTTAATAAGCATAATCTTCGTGATTATGCTAATGAAAGAGAATTAATTAGAATAATTTATGGAACAGATAATATTGTAACAGATGTTAAAAATCTATATTTAGAAGAATTTGAACAAGCAAGAATTGAATACAACAATAAGCAAACAAGAAATGATAGAAAAATAGATAATTACTTTGAAAAAGTATGTGCTTCTCAAAACGATATTGCTTGTAAAATCATAATTGAACTTGGAAATATGGACTTTTGGCAAGATAAAGATGACGAATATAGATTTAAAATGGTAGATGTATTTGCAGAACAAATTGAAGATTTAAATACAATTGTTCCAACATTTAAAATAGCAAATGCAACTATTCATTTTGATGAATCTTCTCCTCATCTTCATATTGTTGGTGTACCTGTTATAGAAAATTGTAATCGTGGAATGAAAAAACAAGTTGGCAAAACAAAACTGTTTACAAAAGACTCACTTGCTGAAATACAAGATAAAATGAGATTTGCTTGTATAAAATCATATAATAAAATTTATAATGATGAAATGAGATTAGAAGAAAAGCAAAAAGGTAGAAATTTTGATATTAATGTAAAAGATATGGATAGTTATAAAAAAATTGCGAACAATTATGAAAAACATAATTTGAGATTAAAGAAAGCAAATGAACAAACTTATAAAGTTTATAAAACTTCAAATAATGTAAGAAATTTACTGGATACTTTAAAACCTACATTTATGAATAAAAACAATAGTGTTATTTCTAATGATGATATAAATATAATTAAAGATTATATTGAAGAAGTTCAAGAAAATACTAAAACAATGACTTCTGTAAATGATTTAAATATAGTAATTAGAGAATTTGAAAATAGTTATTCTAAAATAGAAAAAGAAAATAATTCATTAAAATATCAATTAGATAAAAAAGATGATGAAATTAAATATCTAAAAAATGAAATATCTGCTAAGGATAAATTTATTAATAAATTGAAAAAGAGAAAATAAAAGGAGAATTACAAAAATTCGAAAAATTTTGGTATAAATTAATGACTAGATTTCATAATAAAATTTCTTTTGATAAAGATGAACAATACAAATATGTTTCGGATGATTTACACAAAGCAGGAGTATTTTCAGATGATGATTTTGAAATTGCAATTAATCCTTTAAGAAAAGTAAAGCCTAAAGAAGAAATAAACCAAAAAGAACAAAAGAATAAGAAATCAGATAGATGTATAATTAGAAAATAAAATTATAAAAGTTGAAGAGGAGTGATACTAATGGATTTTAAAGAAATAATTGATTATATAAAAAGTATGAGTGAAAAAGATAGATTAAAATTAGCAATTAGATTAAGTGAAACAGCTTATTTTAATATTGACTATGATAAAAAAGAATTGTTTGAAAAAATTGATACAAGATTAAAAAATCTTGATGAAGAATATAGACAAAATTTAAGCTTTCTTAAGTTTATTTTAATGATTGTTGCTAGAATTACTGAATTAAATAAAGAAGAACAAAATAAGATTGGATTATACTTATTTAACAAGATTCAAACAAAAATATGTTTATGATGATTTTGACAAAATTAACATAAAGTGATATAATAGAAATGTATAGGTATATTCCTATTTAATATATATTAAACCCCGCTTTTTCACCTTATGGTGTTACAATATAGAGAAAAAGAATTTTTGGAGGTAATAAAAAATGTTGATTGCATTATACGTTTTCTTGGTTAATGTGGCTATGCCACAGATTGAAGCTTATGCTCAGGCTCTTCTTGAGCCAATTATGTTGATTGTTATTACCTTAGCTGGTATTGTTATGCTCTTTGGAGCAGTTGGAATGAAGATTTCTAATAATTTGGGTTCTACCGTTGTAAGCGGAATCTTTAGAGGAATTGGATATCTTTGTCGGACACTGTTTCAGGCACTTGGTTGGATTATTCGCAATACTTTCAGAATGATACCTCGTGTATTCAATGGAAGTAGAAGAACTTTCAATCAGATGGGACTGAATGCAGTTATTAGCAATATTCTTGCAGTAATTGTTGTCATCGCTTTCGTAGCAATTATTATTTAAACAGGAGGATATATTATGAATTGGCTCATGACACAGATTAACAGAATCAGAACATGGTGGAATACTAATCATGCAAACATCGAACGGGATGTAACTGAAGGAACAAGAAGAATTGGCAGAGGAATGGATAGAATCTCTCGCAATATTGGCAGATTAATCCTTATGGGAGTTATCATTAATGTCATTTCGAATTATTTTTATCCTGAATTTGCCACTAGATTTCCTATCATTTATGGCTGGTTTGATGGATGGCTTCAGTTGGGAGAGCTGGCACTTAAAGCTGGATTAGGAGGTATTTACGCATTCTTTACTGGAAATTTCAGCGAGTTCTGGAGTGAGTACAGTAGTGCTGTAAATGAAGCAATTCAGCAGTTCGTAAACTGGCTAAGCATGATCCACTTTTAGCAATCAAAGGGATTTCCGTTGGTATATATCGACGGTTTTCCTATTTTTATTTATATATGTATTGTAATTTTATTAAAATATGATATACTTTAGTAAATTGATTGATATTTGTATCAATCGTCAAGAGAGCCAAAAAATTGTAGATAACTACTTCGTTGGCACCATATATCAAAGCCTCGAAGTGCTTGTAAATCAAGCAAATGAGGCTCTATTTTTTTATAAAAGTATGCAGTAGGTATGCAGTAAAGTTTTTTAATTAATTTTTTCGTAATTTAAATATTTTTTAGCATTTTCTGTAATCCATTCTGCAATTGATTTTTGGTCATCTTTTAATTTTTCTTTAAGTTTAATACCTAAATCTTTATTAATTCTTGCAAAAACTGGTTCATATTGTTCTTTACTCCACTCATATTCTTTATCAAGATTTCTAGACATAATATTTACCTCCCTTGATTTTTTTAAATATATCATATATAATATTTATATACAAGAGAGGAGAACCTCTCTTGCTATTACAGGTTACGTAAGATTAAATCGATTTGTTCTCGGTTATGTTGACGTTTTACTTTATCCTGTTTGAGTGCTTGTCTATGTACCAGATAGATAAGCACTTTTTTTATTAAAGATTTCATAAGCATTACCTCCTTTCTGATTATTATTATAGCATACTGATATCAGTATGTCAATGCTTTTTTTAAAGTTTTTTATTTTTTTACATATTTTTTTATAAATCGTCAAAAATAATATTGGTGATATTATTGAAAACTAATTATTATAAAAATAGTATAAAAGAATTTAAAAAAGCAATAAAAGATAATAAATATATTACAGAAGATGAGTGGAATAATTATGCTCAAAGAAATAATTTATTTAGTTCATTTACACTAATCTCTAAAGAAAATGGAGTTAAAGACTTTAACGAATTAAAGAAACAGCATTTATGGTTCTAAAGGAAATGAAGAGACTAAAGAGAAGATTATATGAAGCTATTGAGAAATACGGAATAAATGCAGATAAGACAAGAGTAATTAGTGAACAATTAGACCAATTAATAAATGAATTTAATAGTAAACAAAGAATATTTTCAGAAGATAATAATATGAAAACAGCATATGATAAATCTATATTAAAACTAAAACAAATTACGATAGATTTTGGTAGTTTTCCAACCGTGAAAGAATGGAACTATTTTGCTAAAGAGAATACTTTATTGAGTAGTGAAAGTATAAAATATATATCTCAACTAAATTGGAATGAATTAAGAGAGAAAGTATTACATGAAATTAATAAAAAAATATTTTAAAAAAATTTTCGTAGTGTTTTCAAGCACTACGAGATTTTTTTGTCGAAAACGAGTTTGAAATATAAAATATAAGTATATATAATATAAAAAAAGAGATAGCTTACTGGCATAAGCTACCTCAGAGAATGTATACTTATAAGCTCATATACAATTTAAGTATACATTCATTTTTGAAAAAAGTCAAATGGGGGAATGTATATGAAAGGTAAGATAATTAAAAAGTTAAGCAAGAAATATAATAAAAAAGAAAGTATTTTATTAATAATGATAAATGAAGCGAGAAAAAGTGGATACGACTTAAGTAAATCTGCAAAATTGATAGACGAATTTTACATAGTGAAAAAAAGGCAGATTTAATATTTAAAAGTATGCAGTAAAGTATGCAGTAGGAAAAATTTTTAAAAGTTATTTGACATTAAAATAAAGTAAAATTATTGATAAATCAACAATTAAAGTGTTTCGAAAAATATTAAAAGATGTTTAGAAAACTATTTAATAGACCATCTGCACCAAGGATGTTTCTGTTCGAACTAATAGAACGGTTATAATAAATATGTTGTCAAAAATCTCCGTACCAATTGACATAGAACAGGCAATAAACTATGCCTGTTAGGTTTGAAATTGAACTATGCGAAATTTGATATTTTATGTAAATATATTATAATATAATTATAAATAAATTAGGGGGTGCTGTGATGACAGTAACAAACAAAACATCAGTCACACTTGAAATCTTAGGTGGAGAGCTTAAGCCCAACGAGTCACGGGAATATCCTGAAATGATGTTCAACACATTAGACATTTGTTCTGAAATTGGAAGTTGTGTTATCACGACCGAATATGGTCAGAGAAGTTTCAGAAATCACGGCAAGTTGGTAGCTGAAGAAGGAAGAAATAAGAATGAACATGGCATGAAAGACATACTTGTAACTTCAATCGACTAATTAGCCCTAAGAAAATGGACGACATACCCAAAAGGTGTGTCGTCTGTTTATGTTATAATACTGCTTAAAATGTTTCTAACAAAACTTTAAAAAGTTATGCTAGATTTATATAAATTTTAAATCGTTTATGTTACAATAAAAACAATGAAATAATTTGAAATAATAAGATTTTGAATACAAAAATAACAGTATTAAAAAGTATATTTGTAATGTTCACAATGACTGAAATGATGGTGATAGATATATTTGTCCCGAAATTAAGCATGAAGGCATGGAAAAAAATCGTTGAAATTCGTAGGGATGATTCAGACCATTTCTTTGGTGTCCTTATGGACAATGACGAAATTGGATTTATGAAATCCGCAAGAATTAAGATGGTATTTAGAAGAAGCCTGTAATCAAGCTAAAAAAGATACTTTCTTTCTCTCTACAGAAATGTAGAGAATTTTTAATATAAGTTTTAATTAATTATATTACATTTAAATAAAAATATAATAGAAGATTGGGCAAGAGTAATTATATTTATACTTATTCTTATTTATAATACTATAATCATAGTAGAATATAGTAATTTATATTAATTGCAATTTATTTTTTGGTATGTTATAATCGAAACGCATTAAAGTTAACTGCTTATATTGATAGTAAATACAATATATTAAAAAGGGGATAAGAGTATGATAGTATCAAAAATTTATGAAACGAAAGAAGGAGATTTAACAGCAGTCGTTTTTGAAGATGGACAATGCATCAATTTTATTTATGAACCTGAGCTTATTGCTATGGATGAAGGATTACTTGGAGATGCCAAATATGGTTTCCCTGATGCACTTTCTTATGAGATGGATATTTCCGAGGGACACTCATTAGAAGACATGGTAAAACTTCAAGAAGAAGAAAGCAAATTAGTTGCAGAAGTAGGGGAACAAATAGTTGTCTATCCCCAACGTATGAGTTCAGACACTCAAGAGCTTTTTAAAATTGAAATAGGAGAAGAACTATGGAATGAAATATTACAAAATGTAAGTGGAGACAAAGGAGTTCAATTCGACATTTAATCGAGGTAAATAGCTTGTATAAAATGTACAGGCTATTTTATTATTCTTAACCAATATATATTTTTTCTTTATTACTAAACACAAAAAAAGATATAACCATTAGAATTGACATTTTTATAAGATATATAATAGAATTAATAAAAAATATTTTTTAATATTTAATGGAAATATTATGAAGAATTAGGACAAGAATCTAGAAGTTATGTGTATAATAATCATAGTATTCTAATGGAAAATAGAATAAAAGTAGATGAACTGCTAGCATATTTAAAAAATTATAGGCAACAAAATAATTATTAGTAAGTGGGATGAAAATGTATAAAACAGATATTTTAAATAAATATAAAAGTGACGAAGATAAATTACTAGTTTCAAAAGTATTAGATAAAATAAAATTTGCGAAAACTAAAAATCAAATATCTAATACGGATTTTTTGGATATGTATCAAAAAAAGATTAGTGAAGATATATTAAATGCTGAAAAAGAAGAAAATTTTATATATTATTATCCATGTGAAGATACAGAAAAAGCAATGCTGATAATATATCCAGAAAAATACAAAGAAATATTTGAAAACAATAGGTTTAATTTTTCACAATTGGTAAAATTGATAAGAATAACATTACCAAATCAACTAAAAGGGCAGTATGCACATAAAGATTATTTAAGTGGAATAATGAAACTTGGAATAAAAAGAGAAAAAGTAGGAGATATATTAGTATTTGAAAATGGTGCAGATATAGTAGTAAGCTCTGATATTTGTGAATATGTTTTAAATAATCTAAAACAATTAACTAGATTTAGCAAATCTGAAATAGAAGAAATTGATATACGAAATATAAGGAAACCTAATATAAAAAAAGAAGAAATAAGGATTACAGTAGCTGCTATGAGATTAGATTGTATAGTTTCAGAACTTGCACATTGTTCAAGAACAATGGTAAGCAATATAATTGAAGAACAACGAGTTTTTTTAAACTATGTTAGTGAAACAAAAAATTCTAAGATCATAAAATTAAATGATGTTATAGTAATAAGAGGAAAAGGAAAATTTATAGTAAAAAGCTTAGAAGGGAAAACTAAAAAAGGAAAGATAATACTTATTATTGAACATTATATATAAGATTGTAATAAAACACTAAAAATTAATTAGTAGTAATTTGTGAAATAGAAAAAATTGAAGATATACTAAGTTGCAATTTATTATTGAATATAAAAAGATAATAAGTTATAATTTCTTCAAGATTAATATAATGGAGGAAAAAATGTTTAAAATTGATGGAGAATATGGTGTAGTCCATATAGATGGAAATAATTTAAATATAGACAAAATACCATTAGAAGAATTAGATGAATATATAGAAAAATTGGAAAATAAACAAACAAAACTTATTAATGAGCAAAATAGCTATTTGTCACAAATATTGAGTTAAAGGAGACAAAAGATGAATGTAAAAAAAACCATAAAAGGTATTGCTAAAACTGCTGGAAAATATACATTAAAAGGAATAGGAAAAGCTACTGAACTAGTAGAAAGAGGCACTGTAAAAACAGTAAATGCATTGGTAAAAAATCCAAATGTTCAAGAAATTGATACTAGTGCAGGAAGAATCAATGCTGAAGTAACGATTCCTGCAGTTGAAACGGAAATGATTGGTGTAGTGGGATTAAAATACATGAAAGATAGAGCTTCATTAGAAAATGATAAAAGTTTAATAGAAGAGATTGGCGATATTATAAAAGCTGGGAATGTTGTAACAAAATCTGCTAGAGAAGCATTAAGCAATACTTTAGAGAAAACAGATAAAGGAATAGAAAGAATTGGTCAAAAAGGACAGGATAAACTAGATGACTTGTTTAGATAATAAGGGAGATAAACTATGGATAAAATAGATATAATAGAGATATTAAATAATAATTTGCAAGAACTAAGTATAGTAGAAAATGAAATAGGAATGCTAGAACTTGCCAAATATCAAAAAATTATAGAAAAAATAAAATCAGAGAATATTAAAAAAATGGAGAAATACTTTGAAGAACAAGCAAAAATATATAACCAAAAAATCTCTAAATATCAAGATGAAATAGAATATATTTTAAAAGAATATGAAAAACAAATACAAAATATTATAAACAAATATGATGAAATATATTTAAATGTATTTAAAGTTAGACAAAATGCTTTAAATAATCAAAAAATATCCATAGCAAATATAGTTACCATAACCAAAAAGATGAATAATGAGAATCTTAAGCAAGAAGAAAAAGTGCAAATGGAAAGTATAAGAATAGCATGTGCTCAAAAGAAACTAGATTATTCTATTATTGTAGAAGAGTGCGAGGCAAGAATTAAATGGTGTACAGCCAATATAGAGAAAGATATAAACGAAATTTTTGAAAGTAAAATTCAAGAATTAGAAATATATAAGGATGATATATTTCAAAAAGTAAAAAGAATACTTTTTAATAAAATAACAGGAAAAGGTAAATACAAACGTGTATTAAATAAGTATAAAGAAGAATCCTTAAAAGATATACAAAAAAAGTCAAAAATAAAAAGTAAGGAACTAGTATATACTTTAAAAGGCATTGTAATACAAATGGACGAAGCAAAAAAGCAAATCTTAAATATATATGACAGTACAGTAAATAATTAGAGAAAAATGTTGCAAAAATATTATTTTTGAATATAATATAATTAAGTAGAGAAAGAAAGGAATAAAATAATGAATATAAAAAGTATAATTTCTAATTGTTGTTGCATTTAAAGATACTCTTATCTATTGTAGATATGAGTATTAATGCTATGCCTACAATAGAGATTATATTTTAAAAAAATAAAATTATAATAACTATGTGGGTAAGGCACATAGTTTTTTTGTTGGAAGGAGAGATTTAAATGTTTAAGGAAATATCTACTATTGGAAATACACCAATGATAAAAATATATTATAAATATAAAGGTGAAAGAAAATATATTTATACTAAACTAGAATATTATAATTTAACAGGAAGCATAAAAGATAGAGTGGCATATTACATTATAAATAATGCAAAAAAAAGAGGAGAACTTAAAGAAAATATGCCAATAATTGAGGCAACTAGTGGAAATACAGGAATAGCATTAGCTGCATTAGGAAAATATTATAATCATCCGGTGGATATATTTATGCCAAATTGG
>JAGHJM010000058.1 GCA_017886645.1 Clostridia bacterium | reverse complement strand
GTACCAGTTCCTCCACCCATACCAGCTGTAACAAATACCATATCTGCTCCGCGTAAGGCTTCAGCTATTTCTGCTTTGCTTTCTTCTGCAGCTTGTGCTCCAATATCTGGATTTGCTCCTGCTCCTAGACCTCTTGTTATTTTTTCTCCTATTTGTATCTTAGTTGCAGCTTTTGATACTAATAAAGTTTGTCTGTCTGTATTTACTGCAATAAATTCTACTCCTTTGATTCCTGAATCAACCATTCTGTTTACGGCATTATTTCCTGCTCCGCCTACACCTATAACTTTAATGGTTGCTGTTCCATCTAGCATTGTGCTATCATCCATATTGTTATTATCCATCAACATAAAGTCTATTCCTCCTCTTAATTACTATATATTTTATAAAATTAATAACAAATTAACTATAAAAGAATTCTTTTATTCTTTCTATAAATGTTTTAAAGAAATTCTCTTTTGAATCAGTATCTATACTACTTGATACAGTTCTAACAAATGGTTTTGATGCAATATATCTTACTAAAGCATATGCTGTTCTGTACTCAGGTCTTATAGTGCTTACTAGTCTTCCTGTTGCAATTTTAACTGGTATATTTAATATAATTTTTCCAGCCACATCACTTTTACTAATTGTTGTAATTCCTTGTCCTGTTAGTACTACATTATTTATTCTTGATTTAATTCCTTTAGTTGTTATATCTTTATTTACTAATGTAAATATTTCTTCTATTCTGGCTTCTATTATTTCTATAAGTTCTGAGCTTTTTATTACTTTTTTTGAATCATCTTTATATGTTGTTAGTAATATTTCATTATCGTTATCTATGTATGATCTCATAGCTAGTCCATATTGTTTTTTTAACTTATCAGCCTCTTCTTCTGATATTCCTAATACAATAGAAATATCATTTGTTATATTGTCTCCTCCTAATGGAATTGTATTTGTATATACAAAATTGTTTCCATCGAAAATTCCTAATTCTGTATTTCCTGCACCTATATCCACTAACAATACATTATCTGTTAATTCATTTGCATCTAGTACTAAATTTCTTTCAGCTAAAGTTATTGGTATTAAACCATCTATATCTATATCTACTTTTCTAAATATTCCTGATAATTGTCTTATATATTCCTTATCTGCTAACACAACTTGTGCATTCAAAGTAAATGATGTGCTTAAACTTCCTATTGGGTCCTGCACAATTTTTCCATTATCTAATATAAATTCATCTTCTACAATATCTATAAGTTGTTTTCCATCTGGGATTGTTATGTCCCTTACTTGAATAATAGCAGATGAAACATCTTTGGCAGATATACCAGCATATTTATCTTTTGCTTCTTTTGTAATAGTATTTTGTACTATAGTAACATATTTTCCAGGTATTGTAACATATGCAGAATTAATTCTTAAATTAGATTCTGACTCTGCATCTTTTAGTAATCTACTTATAGAAACCACTATTTCATCTTCGCTAATTATTTTTCCTTTTTTTATTCCACTACATTTTTGAGTTCCTGTGTATAGTGTTTCTACTTGATTAAAGCTGTTAACTTCTCCTATTACTAAGCTTACTTTTGAGGTGCCAATGTCTATTCCTACAATTATATCTCCTACTGCCAAGGTTCATTCCTCCATTTTTTGTCCTCTTATTACAAATTCTTATCTGATGTTAATGCTTGTCTAAGAATATTACATTTTTCTAAAAAAGTCAATAGAATTTGTCGTATTTTTGTAATATTATCGTAAAATTTTTGTAATATATTTTATTGCTTTTTGCTAGTATCTACAGTATCCGTAGTAACGGTTTCTTCAGCCTCTACTTTTTCATTTTTATTAGAAAATCTATCTATATAATATCTTCTAATACTTGCTAAATTATTAAACATTCTTCCAACAAAAACTACTATTGCAGCTAGATATATATCCACATTTAATTTTTGTCCTAGTATCGTTAATAATATAGAAAGAATTGCATTTCCAAAAAAACCTGTTACAAATATTTTTATATCAAAATTTTTCTTTAATACAGAATTTATTCCTCCAAATACAGAATCTAATGCAGCTATAATTGCTATAGCTAAATATCCAGAATAAGTATAAGGTATTATCGGAGCATATATTCCTATTATTGCTCCTATTATACATCCTATTATAATTGCTATAAAAACCATTATTCTTCCTCCTTTTCAGTTGCATACTCAAATTTCATTTCTCCATCATATTTTGGTATTTTTACTTCTCGTTTTTCTTCTATATTTACTATTCTTCCACTGTTTCTATATTTATCTATATATCCACTATCTTTTAAGCTAAGTATACTTGTTAAATATGATTGATTTCCTATTGCCTTAACTTCATAAGGAGATGTTAATCTTTTTGAACCGTTTATAATTATATATGAATTATCTATTTCTACAATTTCAGTCATATTAACTACTCTAGAATCATTTATAGATATTGCTTCTGCTCCTGCATATCTTAATTCATTTACTAATTCTACTAAATCTGATGCAACAACTTCGCTATCACCATCTTCTAATATAACAATTATTCCTGGACCTTTTACATCGGTTTTGCCCAAAATCATATTTGTTTGTTCTAGTTCTTGGTCTATTAAATTTGCTGTCTCTTGTCTATCGTCAGCTGTTTCTTCATACTCTGTTATTTTTGTGTTAGTATCTTCTAATTGTTTATTAGTTTCTTCATATTTTGTTTTCCATTCTGATAGTGCAGTTCTTAATTCTGCTTCTCTCATAGTTTCGATGGCTGTTATATCAGTTTCTTCTACTGTTTTAAATTGCATTAAAATTGTAGCAACAAGAACTATGCATATTAGCCCAATAATAATGCTAATAACAATTTTATTCATCTTTTCTTTTTTGGTCATAATATTAATCCTTTCTTATTAATTATCGTTTTCCATATAACTTGTAGTAATAACACCATCATATTTTTCTATTGTAATATCATCTGTTCTTTTTATATCTACAGAAACTCCATCACTAATCATTGTATCTAAGTATCCATTTGGTATTGTTAATGATGTATATAGTACTGTTTGTGGTCCAATTGCTTCAATTACGTATGGAGCTCCTATTTTTTTATTATTTATCTTTATGATAATTCCTTCACATGTAATAGATGATGTGGGAACTATTCTTTCACCATTTATTGCAATAGCTTCTGCTCCTGCATTTTTCAAATCATTTACTATTGCCCACAAGTCTGATTGATGTACAATTATGCTATTATCTGGTACTATAGAACTTAATATATCTGAACTATTTTTACTTCCATCTTTTAATGTTATAGTTACACCATTTCCTGTTACATCTGTTTGGCATAATAACATGTTATTTAGTTTTATCTCTTTTTGTTTTTCTTGTGATTCTGTATCGTCTTTAGTTGCATTTATTCTAACTTCTTCTAGTCTTTTTATAGCCTCTTGTAAATCAGCATATGCATTATCATATTTTTCCTTAGTTCTTAAAACTTGGTCTCTTAGCTCATTTTCCTCTAACGTTTGAGCTGCCGCTGAATTTAAATTATTAGTTGTTTTTATTTGTATAGCAATTGCCATTGTAAGTACAAAACATACCACTCCTAAAGTTATTGTCGCTATTGCTTTTTTAGATATATTCACTC
>JAGHJM010000102.1 GCA_017886645.1 Clostridia bacterium | reverse complement strand
TAATTTAGAGTTAACAAAAGTAGATAGTGGAAGTAGTACTAGAAAACTAGAAGGAGCAGAATTTAAAATAACATTACCAGATGGAAGTAGTCAAACAATAGCAACAGATGAGTCAGGAATAATAAATGTAGGACCAATAAATATAGGAGAAACAGGAACAGATACAATAAAAGTAGAAGAAACAAAAGCACCAGAAGGATATAATAAAATATTTAATTCAATAGAAATATCTGTAACTAAAGTATTAAATAGATATGGAGACTATGAAATAGATAATGCAGAAATAACAAATGCAGAGAAAACAGGAATAGAAGATAATAAAGAAGCAAGTATATCATTAACTAATGATACTATAAAACTAACAGTACCAAATAATAAGAGATCAGGAAACTATAAATTACAGTTAGTAAAAGTAGATAGTAATAATGAAAACACAAAATTAAGTGGAGCAGAATTTAAGGTAACATTTGCAGATGGAAGTAGCCAAACATTAACAACAAATAGCGAAGGCATAATAGATTTTAAAACAATAAGTATAGAAGCAGTTGGAACAGAAGTCATAACAATAGAAGAAACAGGAGCACCAGATGGATATAATAAGTTATTTGATACTATTGAAGTTACAGTGACAAAAGAAGTATTATCAAATGGAGTATTAGGAGTTACAAAAGCAGAAATAACTAAAATAAATGGAGAAGAAGCAACAGATAAATTGGGAATAAGTACAGAAATAAACGGAGAAGTAATAACAGTAACAGTACCAAATAAAAAACAAGAAGGAAATTATAGACTACAATTAGTAAAAGTAGATAGTAAAGATGAAGGTATAAAATTAGAAGGAGCAGAGTTTAAAGTAACATTTGCAGATGGAAGTAGTAGGACCTTGACAACAAATAGTGAAGGTTTAATAGATTTTGGACAAATAGATATAACAAAAACAGGAACAGACACAATAAAAGTTGAAGAGATAACAGCACCTAGTGGATATACAAAGTTATTTGAAAGCTTTGAAATAGATGTAACAAAAGAGCTAACAGATGCAGGAGACTATCAAGCAACACAAATTGATTTAAAAAATGCAATAGGAACAACAGCAAACTCAGGAGAAGAAGTAAAGGCAAATTTGAGTGGAAATGTAATAACAGTAACAGTGCCAAATAATAAGCAAGAAGGAAATTACAGTTTACAACTAGTAAAAGTAGATAGTAATAATGAAAACACAAAATTAAGTGGAGCAGAGTTTAAAGTAACATTTGCTGACGGAAGTAACAGGACCTTAATAACAAATAGTGAAGGTATAATAGACTTTGGTCAAATAAACATAACAGAAACAGGAACTGACACAATAAAAGTTGAAGAGATAACAGCACCTAGTGGATATACAAAGTTATTTGATAGCATTGAAATTGATGTCATAAAAGAATTAACTGCAGAAGGAAATTATCAAGTATCAAATGTAAGTTTGAAAAATGCTGTAGGAACAGTAGCAAATACAGGAGAAGAAGCAAAAGTAGACTTAAACGGAAATGTTATTACACTAACAGTACCAAATAAAAAGTTAGAAGGAAGCTATAATATACAATTGGTTAAAGTAGACAGTGAAAATGAAAACAAAAGACTAGAATGGGCCGAGTTTAAAGTAACATTTGCAGACGGAAGCAGTCAAACATTAACAACAAATAGTGAAGGCTTAATAGACTTTGGTCAAATAAATATAACAGAAGTAGGAACAGATACAATAAAAATAGAAGAGATAACACCTCCAAATGGGTACATAAAATTATTTGAAAGTGTAGAGGTAGAAATAACAAAAGAATTAACAGAAGCAGGAACTTATTATGTATCAAATGTAAACTTAAAAAATGCTGTAGGGACATCTGAAATAAGCGGAGAAGAAGTAAAAGTTGATTTAAATGAAAATGTGATAACAGTAACGGTGCCAAATAAAATAATAAAAAAATTTGACTTATCATTAAGAAAGTTCATCACAGCAGTAAATGAAAATGAATTAGTAGATGCAGATGGAAGTTATACAAGAGAACCAGAAGTAGATGTAGGACCATTAGTAGATGGAAATGAAGAGACAACAACAGCAATATATAACCATCCAAAAACACCTGTAGAGGTGGAATTAGGAGATACAGTAACATATACAATAAGAGTATATAATGAAGGAGAAGTAGATGGATATGTAAGAGAAATAACAGACCATTTACCACCACAACTAGAATACTTACCAGATGATG
>JAGHJM010000057.1 GCA_017886645.1 Clostridia bacterium | reverse complement strand
TATTATATAGCCATTTTCTTCTATATTTATTACTTTATTAATTTGATTTATTTTATCTGATGTTAATTGTATCACATTATAAATTTTAGAATTTACATCTGTAAAAATTATTATTCCTTCATTTTGTCCGGTTTTTGTTATCTCAATTTCATTTCCTGATGTAGTAATTTCTCCGGGTATTATTATATCTTCCGACAAATTAGCTATTATTTTTATTTCACCATTAGCACTTGCTTCAACACTATTTACAGATAGACTACTATTTTGCATAAAAGAAATTTCATTTGTTAACTCTCTTCTTCCTAACTCATTAATTGTATAAATTTCTTTTAACTCTGATTTTATTTCTACAGTATGCACATTATCCTTTGGCAAACTATATCCCTCTGGAGCTTGTACTTCTGTTACTATATATTTCCTTGGTATTAAGTTTTCTGTTATTTCTCCTTCTTCATTTGTTGTTACTACTCTTATATCTCTTCCATTTATATTTTCTATATTTCCTACTAATTCTCCGCTTCCATTTGTCACTTCGTTTCCATTTTCGTCTGTTATCGTAAATTTCGCATTTGCTAATAATTCTCCATTCTCCCCTTGTTTTATTATTTTAAATGTTGGATCATTTTCAATTGTTACTGCTATTCCATCTTCTGATGTGGCTGTTACATCAAGATTTCCTTCTATAATTTCTAATTGAGGTACACCATCTACATAATTTACTTTGAATTTTTTAGAAGTAATATCCGCAACATATCCATTATTTGATGCAAATTCCCTTAATTTATATTCCTCTCCTGCTTCTAAGCTAGAAATATTTATATGTCCTTTTTCGTCTGTAGTTAATGATGTAGAAGCCCAATATGATGTATTTGGTACGACCTCTATACTATCCATTCCTATGCCTACTTTATACGAAAATTCAAATGTTACATTTTCTATTTCTTCTTTTGTTTCGCTATCTATTTTATTTACTACTAAATTATAGCTTTTAGGTACATAGTGATAGTATACGTATATAGTATATTCTGAATTTACTATTCCACTTGCATTATATGGTATTTCTTCTAAGTAATAATTTTCGTTTACATTTTCCAATTCTTTTGTTGCATATTGACTTCCATATTCTGCTGTAAATATTATTTCTTCTTCTGCATAACTTCCATCTTGTAATTGGACTGGTTTAATTCCAGACTCACTTAAAACCCAATAAGATATAACTATTGTTACATCTATCTTCTTAAATGTTACTACTATTTCTTTATTGTCAGTAATATTTGTAAATTTATCTAATGTAACTTCATGATTATACTTTTCTGTAAATTCAATTTCTTCCCCATTTACTGCTATTGTATCTACTTCATATCCTTCTTCTGGTGTTATTACTATTTCTTTTGTATTTTCATTTCCATACTCTACAGTTTCATATGGAGTCTCATTTTGTCCAGAGATGCTTCCCCCTGCTATTTGTATTATTTGTCCTAGTTCATCTGTTTCTTCATGTGTTTCTACTTTTGTTGTTATATCAAATGTTTTAATTTTATAATAATATGTTACTACTATTTCTGTTCCATTATATGTTCCTTCTGCATTTATTGGAGTCTCTACTAATTCATATTTTGCTGATATTTCTTCTTGTGTTAATGCATCTGTTATATAATTTTCTCCCTCTTTTCCACTATAATTTTCATCTGTTGCTATAGTCCCATCTATCAATTCTACAGGTGTTTGCGTTCCTTCTACATAATGATGTACTATTAAAGGTATTTTCTTTTCTTTATAATAATATACTACCTCTATATCTCCTGTTACATAATTGCCTGTAGCATTTGTTGGTATTATATATTCTTCATTTTCATTCTTTTCTAGCTCATATTTTTCTAAATCTAAATGTGGAGTTGTAGTATATTTTTCATTTAATTTCCCTTCTAATATATCATCCTCAGCCACTTTTATATCTGTAGTAGTTCCATCATCATTTTTTAAATAATGGTGAACTATTACTCTTGGTTGTTTATTATTTTCTATTACAAACTCTCCTGCTTCATTTACAGTTACATTTACAAAGTTTGGGTTATCTATAACTGTTTTTGTTCCATCTGCTCTAAATTCAACTGTTATTGGATTTTCTAATAATTCATATCCTTCTGGTGCTTTTGTTTCTGTTATTGTGTACTTTCCAAATGGTAATTGTGTTATTGCTTGTCCCTCGCTATTTGTTTCTACACCTGCTATATATAAGTCTGAACTATTTAAATATATATTAATACTATTTATTGTAAGTTTATCTTCTCCTGAATCTGTACTGCTATTTTTGTAATATCCTAAATGCAAATAGTATAATTTTCCTCCTTCTAAAGTAATTGAATAGTCAGTAGGAGTTGTTACACTTGAAGATGTTCCAGAAATTCTGAATATTCTATTTGTGCTATTACTGTAAGATGGTGCTGTTGTATCAGTAGTTATTGTTGCATATCCATAATCACGATTACTTTGGCTTGAAGCATTTGCATTTACTGTCAATGTATAATTTCCTATATAATTTGTTAAATCAATTGGTATATATGAATTTGATGTTGTACTAGATTTTCCTTGATTATTAGATTCATATCCACCACTTCCATTATCTATAAAATAATAAGTTCCGTTATTATTTAATTCTCCAATTACATTTTCAGGATTTGATCTACCATCTTCAATTTGCTCTATTACAAATTGAGCTCCTTCTATTTGATTTTGAGAGTCACTATCCACTTTATTTATAATTACTTTATATAACTTTTTAACAAATGTGACCCTTACATTTTTATCTTCTTTTACATTGTTAAAGTTTTCTATTGAATATGTTCCATCATTATTATCAATATATTCACACTTTTCTCCATTTACTGTAACTTCTGATATTTCATATCCTTCATCTGGTGTTATTATTATTGCTTTTATATTACTCTCTCCATATTTTACTGTTTCATATGCTATTTCTCCTTCACCAGATATTGTACCACCCTTAATCCCTGCTACCGCATTTACTCCTGTTGTTATTCTATATTCTTTTCTATTATTTTCTACTGTAAGTTCTTCTAGCTCAGGTATTGCAGAATAACCTATTGTTTTAGCAATTGCTATACCAGATTTAATTTCTCCTGTTCCTTCTCCTGTTATAACTGCATAGTAATATAGATTTCCTGTAATTATTGTCCCATCATTCAATTCTTCAATGGCAGTTGATTGTACATTTGAAGCTACTTCATTCTCCTCTATTTTATTTATACTATCAACCCATTCTATTTCTCCTGTACTATCATATTTAACAATTACGTTTGCCATCCCTGTACCTGATGTATCTATGTCATAATCTCCTATACTTATACTTCCAAGTCCACCAGTTAGATCATATCCCATAGTTGAAACTATTGCTCCTCCATCTTTTGTTGCCTGCATTTGGGTATAAAGATAACAATATGGTAAATCTTTCCACCACAATAGCTCTCCATTTTCATTAAATTTTAAAAGCATCATCCCAGTCATTTGAAGCGCAGCATAATTTCTATTATCTATAATGTAATTTTCTGAAGTTATAGATAAACTTTGTGACGCTAATTTTACTAAAATTTCACCTTTGTCATTTGTATCGATAGTATATATAGCATCTGCATTTGTCCCTCCAATATTTTTTATCCACTCTATTCCATTATTCTCATTATATTTTATAATTGCAGAATCAATCGCTCCATTACTATATAATACATTATTTTCTAATTGTATTTTATCTTCAAAAAGTAATCCTACTATATATCCATTATCTGGTGTACTTGCACTTCCATAAATTCCATCTCCATCTGTTCCTCCTATGGATTTTGTAAACTGAATGTCTCCATTTGTATTATATCCTATAATAATTGCATCTTCTTCTCCTGTACTGCTTATAGTTTCATTACCTATCTGTATTTCTCCTTCAAAAAGTCCTGATGCTATTATAGTTCCATCGTTTTTACTAATTACGGATTCTAGATGATCATCTCCACTGCCTCCAATTTGTCTTACCCATTCTATTTCTCCATCTTTATTATATTTTATAATTGCAGAATCTTGTTTTCCTTTACTAGTTAGTTCATAATCTCCAATTTTTACACTTCCGTTCAAAATAACCTACTACAGCAAATCCTTTATCAATAGTTTCTGTAGTTGAATTTCCAGCCGTAATATCCGTATTTTGTAAATTGTATTCAGATGCCCACTCTATTTCACTATTAGCGTTAAATTTTACTAATACGCTAGTTGTATTTTCAAAATAATAATCTCCTATTTGTATGTTATTTTGTTCTGCATTAAATATATATGCAATGTAACCATTATCACTAGTTTTTTCTATTCTAGTTATGAAATTTTGAATGTCATCTGTATTAATTTCCAACATTTTTTTCTCAATAGAAGTTTCCGCATTATTTAGTTCAACTTCTTCAGCTTGTATTATAATTCCTCCTGTATTTTCTATATTGTAATCTCCTATAGAATATCCAGGATTTCCACCATATACTCCTATTATATATTTTCCATCAGTAGTTTCAGCTACTGCATAAAAATAAGCAGCTCCAGGATAAATTGTTTTACCAAACCTTCTTTCTCCTTCATTGTTATATACACCAAATCCATATAATCCACCAACTATATATCCATTATCATCTGTTACTTCGATAACATTTTCTACTGAACCCTCTGAATATCCTTCATAGTGACTAGGTACTTTTATATATTTTACATTCTTCTCTTCGTCAAACGCAACCACTATGCTAACAATAGAACTATTATCATTGACTTCATATTGTTCATCTCCTATATATATAACATGGGTACTATTCTCTTTTGATATTGATATTAATGCGATATATTCTCCATTATTCATTTGTTTAAATAATACTTTTACATCTTGTCCTTCTTCTCCTACCGATTCAGCCCATATTACATTTCCATTTTCGTCATATTCAATCATCATTCCGCATTTATAAGTAGAAACATTATTTAGTGTTATATCTCCTATTGTAATCTCACTATTTTTAAAAGATCCAGAAGCTATTATTCCTCCATCATTAGTTTTTGAGACAGAAAGAATTTCATTATTGCCTGTATTTCCAACATATGTACCCCATTCGGTTGCACCTGTATTACTGTCTAATTTTGCCAATAATCCATATCCACTACCTTCTTCATTATATGGATTCTCTATTTCGTATCCTCCTATATCT
>JAGHJM010000056.1 GCA_017886645.1 Clostridia bacterium | reverse complement strand
GTTTTAATAAGCTTGCTCCAAACATTACAGGAATTGCTAAGTAAAATGTGAATTCTGCTGCTGTTGTACGAGATAGCCCTATTAATAATCCTCCTATTATAGTTGCTCCTGAACGTGATGTTCCAGGGAATATTGCTGCAATTAGTTGAAATATTCCTATAATTAAAGCATCTCTATATGTTAATTGCATTGGGTCAGATACTCTAGGTTTTGATTTCTTTGCTTTGTGCCAGTTTTCTATAAATATAAAAGCTATACCAAATACTATTAATGCTATTGCTATAACTGTTGGATTATAAAATAGCTCATTTATCTTATCATCTAATAAAATACCTATTATGGCTGCTGGTATACATGCAACTAATATTTTTCCCCACATACTTATAATATTTTTATCTATATGCGAAAGAATACCTGTTTTTTTGTACCCATTATCTGTATTTTTAGTAATTGGAAATATATTTTTCCAATACATTACCACTACCGCTAAAATAGCTCCTAGTTGTATTACTACTTCAAACATATCAAAAAAGTTACTTGATACGTTTTTAAATTCTATAAATTGCTCTAATAAAATTAAATGTCCTGTACTGCTTATTGGCAACCACTCAGTAATTCCCTCAACAATACCAAATAAAATTGAAATTAAAATATCCACGTCTTTTCCTCCTATGTTTCGTTAATCATTACAAATTATATTCTTATAAAATACTACTCCATCATAATTTTGCACTCTATAGTATTTTTTAATAAGCCTTCAAATTTTTCGGCATCTGCTTTTGTTCCTACTATTGTTCCATAATGTATTGGAACTGCTATTCTTGGTTGTATTTCATTTATAAATTTGGCAGCTTCTATAGCATCCATTGTATAAGTTCCACCTACTGGTACAAATGCAACATCACATTCAACTTTTACATTGTCTTCATTCATATCTGTGTCCCCTGCGATATAATATGATGCACTTCTTAGTTCTAATATATATCCTACCCATTTATTCTCTTTTGGGTGAAAAGATTTTTTTATATTATAAGCAGGTACTGTTTCAAAATTAACTCCATGTACTTGATATCTTTTATTAGGTTCTACAATATTTACTTGATAATCTTTAAATCCCATTTGTAAGCATTGTGAATACCCATCTTCTGGAATTATTATAACTGTATTTTGTTTTTTAATTTTTATTATATCTTCAGGTGAAAAATGATCATAATGTGTATGAGTAATAAATATAAGATCTGCATCATTTTGAACATCTTCTATTTTATATGGATCTATATAAATAATTCTATCTCCATTAATTTTTATGCTACTATGGCATAAAAGTTCGAAACCTTCTAACATAAACTTTCCTCCTTATTCCTTTGTTTAGTAAAGTTACTTTATATCTTACTTTTAATAAGCTTCCTTGTCAATATTATTACAGTAATTTATAAAATATTAATAAAATTTTGATATGCACATAGGTTTAATGTGTCAAAAATCTCCGTCCCCCTTGACAAATTTTGCTACAAAAAATCCCTCCATGGTCTTACTTGGCAATATTCTAATTGCTTTATTAATCGAACTATTTTTTCTGTCACTAAATGCTGGAATTTTATCTTTTATTTCTATATTTATATCTAGCAGTTTTACATTTAAGTTTTCCAATGCCCATTCTAAAACCATTTCATTTTCGTCTTTATTCAAAGTACATGTTGAGTAAACCATTACTCCGTCTTGTTTTAAAGCTGTATATGCACTTTTAAACAATTTTTTTTGTAATTTTGTTAAATCTCTTACCGTTTTTTCTGACCAGTTTTTATATGTAACTACACTTCTTGCATCGAAACGTCCTTCTCCGCTACATGGTGCGTCTAACAAGACTTTATCAAAGTAATTTTCGTACTCTTTCCCCAATAATTCTCCTCTTCCGTTTAGTACTTCTACTATGCTTGCACCTTGAATGTTTACATTATATTTTAATCTTTCACATCTAATTTTATCTAACTCATTTGCAATTATTTGTCCTTTATTATTCATAGTAGCTGCCATCTGAGTAGTTTTGCTTCCTGGAGCAGCTGTTAGATCCAATACTTTTTCTCCTTCTTTAGGATTTAGTACTATTGCGGGAACCATACTTGGTAAGCTTTGTATATAAATATAGCCCTTTTCATATATATCTAATTTTTGAATATCCTTTTCCCTTACATTTTTTATTATTAAGGCATCATCATACCATAGTACTCTTTCAAATTTTATGTTATTTTCTTTAAAATATCTCATTAAATCTTGTATATTATATTTTATAGTATTTACTCTTAAAGTAGTATATCTATCGCTTATCATTCCAGCAACAATCTTGTCTACTGTTCCTGGTGAGAACATTTTATACATATTTTCCATAAATTTTTCCGGCAGTTTTTCTCTTGCTTCTTGTATTGACAACATTTTGTACCTCTTATTTATTATTAATCTTTCCTACTGTTTTAATCTAATTTTAAAATTAATATTTGAATATTCATTTTTCTACTTATAACTTTATTCTAAGTTTTAAAATCCAATTATTTTATTATACATTTCAACAGCAAATTTATCAGTCATTCCCGAAATATAGTAAATTATTGCTTTGCTATAGTCTTTTTCATTTGTTATATCAAATAATACTTCATTATTAGCTACTGGATTTCTTTCAAAGGTCCAATATCTAGATAACCATTCTTCAAAGTTATTAAGTATGTCTGGATAAAACTTCTTCATACTATTTATCTTGTTTAAAGTATTTTCTCCATCAAATGTATTTTTTAAAGTGTTATAGATTTCATTTAACACTAAATCAAAATATCTTGAAGAAGGTCTTAATCTATCAGACAAGTATATGTACTCATAATTAAATTTCTTTAATTCATTCATTAACTCAAACATTCCATCTGAAAAACATAATCCTTTTTCAGGGGAAGAATTTTCGCATAAATCTTTTATTAAATTATTAATTATAATTGTATTGTTTATTACTTCATCATGGTCACTTTTTAATATTTTATATAATTCTGATAAATGTTTATCTAAAATTCTTACTGTTATTGCATCCTCTATATCTCTTCCTATATATGAAATTTTATCTGAAATTTTTACTACACATCCTTCCCATGTATATGGTGCATATTGATTTGGATACTTATATTCTTTTAAATCAATGCATTCTTCTCTTGGAATAAGTGCATTTTCGTCTATTTCACCACAATGTGATATAATTCCATCCCTTACTCCATAAGTTAAGTTTAAATTTTGCTCATTTTTTAAATTATCTTCTAATAATTCTATTTTATCTACGTAGTCCAATCCATTCTTTTCATGCCAGAACTTTTCTCCTAAATCTCTTTGAGAAATTTTAGATAGTATTCTTTCACCTTCATGTCCAAATGGAGCATGTCCTATGTCATGTGCTGTTGCTATAGCTTTCGTTAAGTCTATAT
>JAGHJM010000055.1 GCA_017886645.1 Clostridia bacterium | reverse complement strand
GAATTAGGTTGCTCATAAATTTCTTTTAACATGTAATCTTCATATCCATCTTTTTCAGCAGCATTAGCATCCCATTCAATATTTTTTATAGCTTTTGTATGTTCTATTAAACTAGAATCATAAAACTTAATTTTATCAGCATAAACTTCGACAAATTCATTATCATCTGGTAGATAAAATTTTTTAGTGTATGTAAGCATAGCAGGAATATCTGATGCGATAAAGTTCTCACCATTGCCTTTACCAACTACTAAAGGACTATCTTTTCGTACAGCAATCATTTTATTAGGATACTTAGGTGAAATAACAGCTATAGCATAGCTTCCTTTTAAATCACTAATAGCAGATTTTACAGCTCTTAAAAATAAATTCTCATCTTGTATTCCATTTTGATAATAATAATGAATTAGATTAGGAATTACCTCTGTATCTGTTTGAGAAATAAATTTATAACCTTTATTTTCTAAAAAAGCTCTTATTTCATTATAGTTTTCTATAATACCATTATGAACAACTGCAAAAGTACTACTGTTATCTAAATGAGGGTGGGCATTTTCCATAGATGGTTTACCATGTGTTGCCCATCTAGTATGTGCAATACCAACGGTACCTTCTATATAATCCATACCATCCAAATCATATAAATTTTTTACTCTACCTTTATCTTTTTTTACGCAAATACCATCTTTTTCTAAAACTGCAATTCCAGCAGAGTCATAACCTCTATATTCTAGACTTAAAAGTCCATTAATTAATATAGGAGTAGCTTTTCTTGCTCCTACATATCCAACAATTCCACACATAAAAATACCTCCTTAAGTTATGTTTAAGAAAGCGTTACAAATTAATGTTACCCTATTAGATTTGTTACATTATATCACTATAATCTTTTACCTAATATTTATTGGCAGTAACAATGCCATAGAGCCATCCGCCGAATCTTTCGATAAACTCTAACCTCGTCAACAGAAAAAACTGTCCAGGCGCTAAAATATAAACTAACCTCCTTGTACAATAGATAAAAATTTGTAAAGCTTCTAATGTTATTATATTACTATAAAATAGTAAATGTGTCAAAGTAAATAAAAGATAGGTAAAAAAATTTTTAATAGCGACTAGTCCTATTGCTAGATTTTGACTTTGTTTACGAAAAATGGTAAAATTTATATATAAGGGGGAAATATTATGGGAAATATAATTGGTATGCATAACCATAGGGTTGGTGCAAAAAACTCACTTGCAGATTTTTTTAATGAATGTTTAGAAGCAAATATTTCTACAGTATCAATTACAGATCATAAAACATTAGATACTTACATAAAAGAATTTCCAAAATTAAGTCCAGAAGAAATAAAAAATAAAAATAATCCGCAAAATTACATTTGTTATACTCATTACTATCCAGAAAATGAAATGTTTCACAATATGGAAACTACATACGAAGTAAAAGTTAGTAATGCAAATAAAATGAAGGATATTTTAAAAGCTGTAGATTTTAAAATTATAGATAAAGAAGTTACAAAGAAAATGACTATTATAATTTTAGATAAATATTATATGAATATGAAGGTTTTTAATGAATCTACATATTATATAGAATTTAATACTATAGATAATCATTATATAACAAAACAAGATTATGAAGAATTAAATGATTACTTAAAAAAATATGATATAAATCATACAGAAAATGTTTTCTAGGAGACTATTATGAGTGTTAGTATTGTAGAAAAATATATAAAAGGAAAAGAAAATATAGAAGAAAAGTGTGAAGATGGGCTTGTAATAACAAATGATTATATAGCAATAATTGATGGTGTAACAACAAAGGGAAAAATGTTATGGGATAATAATTCAAGCGGAGTATTTGTAAAAGAGTTATTATTAAAAGCAATAGGAAGTATAAAGGCTAATTTAAATGCACAAGAATGTATAAAACACCTCAATTCTTTAATTACTGCTAAATATATAAAATATGATAGATATGAAATAGTAAAAAAACATCCAGAAGAAAGGCTACAAGCTAATTTAGTGATGTTTAATATTAAAAAGAATGAAATTTGGATTTGGGGAGACTGTCAAGTACTAGTTAATAATAAAATATTTCATAAAGAGAAGAAAACAGATAAAATACTTTCAGAGGTAAGAAGTTTATTCATAGATTTAGAACTTAAAAATGGAAAAACAATAGAAGACATTAAAAAAAATGATAGTGGAAGAGAATATATTTTACCACTATTAAAACAGAGTATTAAGTACAATAATACTGTGGGAGAGTATGGATGCAATGTATTAGATGGGTTTGATATTATTGCAGAAAATATAGAAATTATTAAGGTGGATAAAAATAGCCAAATTGTTTTAGCAAGTGATGGCTATCCATTTTTAATGAATACTCTAGAAAAAAGTGAAGAAAAGCTTAAAGAGGTTTTAGAAAAAGATCCTTTACTTATTCATATGTATAAGTCAACAAAAGGACTAAAAGAAGGAAATATTTCATATGATGATAGAACATATATAAGATTTATTGTAGAGTAATATTATAAAGAGGCTATGTTAGTGTATTGAACCAAAATTATTAGACAAAAAGTTTAATAAGGAGGGTTTACTTCACTAACATAGCCTCTTTTCTACATAATAAGTTGATTTTAAAGGCTTTTTATGGTAAAATCTTAAAAGAAGTTTATTTATAAAAAAGGAGAAATTATGCAAAAATTAAGTGAAGAGGAAACAATTACCTTAATACAAGAACTGGTAGAAAAGAGAGTAACTGCAAGTGCATTAAGAAAAATAGGAATTGATATAGGTAGTAAGTCAATTTCATTTCAACGTAAGTTAGCAGATAAGTTACTGTTGGCTGGATTTCAAAAAGAAAAATTAATAGAATTAGGAATTCAAATGGAAAGATTTCCAATAAATGACCAGATGGATTTAAACACAAGAGATGCTAAAAATAAAAATCAACAAGCAATTGCTAAAGCACTAGATTTTGGAAGAGAAATATAATCTAGGAAAGGAGAACATAGTAATTACTATGTGAAAAAATAAATGGCATATAAAAGAAATGTAACATCTAAAAAAGTACAAAAATTTTTAAATGAAAATACAAATGAATCTATAAGGCTTAAAGAATTATTATTGGAATTAGCCCAATTTTCTACTATATTAGGTGAAAAAATAGATGCAAGTAATGTAAAAAGATTAATTAGTTTATCAAAAAAATGGAATGTGAATTTACCTGGAAATGTGTCCAGAATTCAAGACTTTCAAAAGTTAAAGGACAATGCTAAATTTGATTTAATGGGATTTATTAATTATGAGGCTAGTATTTTAGCGGACTTTGATTTTTTCGATATACAAAGTGATTTGAAAAAAATATTTGAAAGATATAAAAATGATTTATTAGAAATAAGACCAACAGCAGAAAAAAGTGAACTTTATGATATTAAATATTCATCAAAAGATTATGGAAAACAGTTTACTGATGTAAGGCATAGAGAACCAGCAGAAATATATGCAAATTTAATGTATTTATCGAACCAATTAGCACATATTTTCTCATCAGAAAATAGAAGTATTAAGGATAAAGGCAATAAAGAATATAATGAACAAATATATTTCTTAAGAAGAGCTTTTATGAATATTAAAGATTGGTGTGTACATCAAATAATTCAAGAAAAAAAGAATGGTGCTAATATAGAAACAATATGTGTACAAAGAGATGAAACAAAATATGGTTTTGTTTTTTCTGTTATTTTACCAGATTATTTTGAACCATTTAGAGTACATATACCAGACAATTTGCTTTCACCAGACGAAATGAGTGAATGCTCTAGCCAAGAACAATTTTTTGATAATAACTTAAAGACTACTTTTCCAACTTATGTTTCAGAAGAGAAATTTAAACTTTTAGAAGAAGTTTATAGAGAAAAATATAAAGGTACTGGAAACAGATATGGTGAATCAAAAAGTAGATTACAATGGTTTTTAAGCAATAGAAGTAGATTATTAAAACAACAGAAAGAAAAAGATATTAAAGATAAAAAATTAGAACTACAAACAGATAACAAATCAGTACTTGATGAAATTTCAGAAGGACTAAATATTAGTTTTCCACAATATTTTGAGGAAGGTTTCTTAAACAGGACAAGTTATTCTTTAAGAGATGCTTTACAAGAAATTAAGAATATTGCTGAGGTGGAATTGCTACAATTAGGAGTGCCAGTGGGAAGTATAAGCACAGAAGTTTCAAAATTATTTATTTATATGAAAATGGTAACGCCACTAAGTACATTTAGAAAAATGTCAGAACAGGATAGAAGAAAATTAGTATTAGATAGTATTCAAAAATATGAACAAGTATATGCGTTTGTATCAGAAAATATGGGGATTTTTGATAGTTACTCAGAATTAAAAAGTAAAATGAAAAAAGGCGATTTTACAGTAGATGAATCCAAAAGAACCAGAGTAGCTAAAAATGAAGAACATGCAATTCTAATTGAAGATGTTAGAAGATTAAGTGAAGAGGTACAAAGATTAAGTGCACAATTAGTAGAGTGGAGAGAAAAATACTCAAATGCACAAAAACAAATGCATACTCTAAATGAAGAAAATAGAAAATTAAGAACAAAAAATAAAAGGCTAGCTAGAAAAATGGATGTTTTATTAGATGGTAATAAAAGGTTGATAGCTGATAGAGACAAAGCCAGAGAAGAATTAAGTAGCATAAGAAGAATTTTAGGAGGAGAAGAAAAGTAATATGGAAAATGAAGAACAAAAAAAAGAAGAGTATTTAAATAAAAATATTACTTTATTTTTATATGAAAAGGTAAAAAACGGAAAATTAGATCCTAAATATGTCCCTGATAAATATTTGGAAGCAATAAAAATATTATTAGAAGAAGAGAAAAAAATAATCCAAAATAAAATTTTTTCTGTTAGCGGAAATAGCTAAAATTATTACCCATTTAGAAAACTACAAAGATTAAAAAAAGTAGTGGTTAATGCTAAATGGGGGTATTTTTAGTTAGAATATATATTTAAGTGGGAGGAAAAATGTTCGACATAGAAGCGGAACTAAAAAAATTGCCTAATAAACCTGGAGTATATATAATGCATGATAAAAATGACAAAATTATATATGTAGGAAAGGCGATTTCATTAAAAAATAGAGTAAGGCAATATTTTAGAAAGACTAATAAAACTAAAAGAATAGAAAACATGGTCTCACTAATAGACCATTTTGAATATATTGTTACAGATAATGAAGCAGAAGCTTTAATTTTAGAATGTAATCTAATAAAAAAGAACATGCCTAAATTTAATGTACTTCTAAAAGATGATAAAACATACCCATATATAAAAGTAAATGTAAAAGCTGATTATCCAGATGTTTATATAACAAGAAGAATCCTTAACGACGGGGCAAAGTATTTTGGACCTTATGCAAATGCTGGCAGTGCAAAAGAGATGGTAGATTTTATTAAAACAAAATTTAAAATTAGACAGTGTAAGACATTTAAATATAAGGACAGACCATGCTTAAATTACCATATAAAAAAATGTATGGCACCTTGTATGGGATACATTAGCAAAGAGGAATATAGGAAACAAATAAATCAAGTAATAGATTTACTAGAAGGAAAAATAGATAGAATAGTAAAGCAATTAAAATTAGAAATGATGGAAGCTTCAGAAAAATTGGAATATGAAAAAGCAGCAGATATAAGAAATAAAATATTAGCAATAGAAAATATAAGTAAAAGACAAAAAGTTTCTAATATATCTGAAAATGATATAGATGTTATTGGAATTGCAAAAAGTAAATATCAAGTCTGCATAGAGCAATTTTTTATTAGAAATAGCAAAATGATAGGTAGAAAACATTACTTTTTGGATAATTTACAAGATGAAGAGGATAAAGAAATTTTATCTAGTTTTATAAAACAGTATTATATAAATAATCCAATTTTACCACATAAAATTATGGTAAAAGAAGAAATAGATGATAAAGATGTAATAGAACAATCTTTAGCAAATCAGGCAGGAAGAAAAGTTGAAATAAAATCTCCACAAAGGGGAGAAAAATTAAAGTTAGTAGAAATGGCAGAAAATAATGCTAAAATAACTCTAGATAATAAAGAAAAGGACAAAACAGCTATATTAACAGAACTAAAAGATGTTTTAAAATTACAAAACATACCAAGAAAAATAGAATGTTTTGACATATCAAATATATCTGGAACAAATATGGTTGCAGGAATGTGTGTTATGCAGGACGGAATAATAAAAAAGAATTTATCTAGAAGATTTAAAATAAAAACAGTAATAGGGCAAGATGACCCTGCTTGTATGAGGGAAGTAGTAACAAGAAGACTAAAACATTCTGTAGAAAATCCAGATGGAGGTTTTGGAAAACTACCAGATGTTATATTTGCAGATGGTGGCATTACTCAAATAAGAGCAATAAAACAAGCAATTTTAGATGTGCAAAAGTGGATAGATAATGAATTAAATAGAGAATTTAGAATAAATATTCCTGTATTTGGAATGGTTAAAGATGATAAACATCAAACTAGGGCACTAATTGATGAAAATAAAACAGAAATTTTAATTTCGGAAAAGTTAATGAATTTAATAACTAATTTTCAAGATCAAGTACATGATACTGCAATTAATTATCATAGAAAATTAAGAGATAAGGAAACAACCAGATCTAAGTTAGACGAGATAAATGGAATAGGACCTGCGAAAAAGAAGGCTTTATTAAAAAAATTTGGAAGTGTTAAAAAAATAGTAGAAGCACCTACAGAAGAAATTGCCAAAGTAAATGGAATAAATATGAAGCTTGCAGAAGAGATAAAAGAGAAATTATGTAATAATTAGGAATATATAATTATAAAGTACAATATTATGTAGAAACTTAAAGCATGAAAATAAGAATATTTTAAAAATACCATCATATAAATATTATATATAAAAAAATTATATGGGGGTATTTTATTATGGAGTATGCAAAAGACATATCTTTTAATATTAAGAATAGTGAAGTTAAAAATATGGAGCAAATAAAGAGGACAAACCTTATGACAAAATGTATTTTAAAGGCAAGGAAACATAAGCTAATAGTTTCTATAATTGCAATAACAATTTTAATGATAATTTTTGATTGTTTTTTAATTGCTAATTTTATAAATATATTAAGTACTTTATAAATTAGGATAAATGTGGTAAAATAATAATATTAAAAATTAAAAGAAATGGAGTATAAGTTATAAATTTAACTTAAAGGGAGATATGGAAGTAGCAAATAAATGGAAAGATTATGAAATTTTAGATATGGCAAATGGGGAAAAGCTAGAAAGATGGGGAAATATATATTTAATAAGACCAGATCCGCAAATTATTTGGAAAAAGAAAAGCTTTCCAGAAAAATGGAATTTAGCAAATGCCAAATATAACAGAAGCTCTTCTGGAGGAGGCGGATGGAAATATATAAAAAAAGTTCCAGATAATTGGCAGATAAGGTATAATAATTTAACATTTAATATAAAACCAATGGGATTTAAACATACAGGTTTATTTCCAGAGCAAGCCTTTAATTGGGATTGGATGATAAACAAAATACAAAATGCAAATAGAGAGATAAAAGTTCTTAATTTATTTGCATATACAGGAGGAGCTACTGTAGCTTGTAGTTATGCAGGAGCTTCTGTTTGTCATGTTGATAGTTCAAAAGGAATGGTTGCATGGGCAAAAGAAAACGTTGCATCATCTGGATTAGAAAAAAGACCAGTTAGATATATTGTTGATGATGTGGTTAAATTTGTAAATAGAGAAATAAGAAGAGAAAACAAATATGATGGAATAATAATGGATCCACCATCATATGGAAGAGGTACAAATGGCGAAGTATGGAAATTTGAAGAAAATATTAGTGATTTGGTAGAACTATGTAGAAAAGTTCTTTCTGATAAACCTTTATTTTTCTTAATAAATTCTTATACTACAGGAATTTCAAGTACAGTATTGGAAAATATATTAAGACTAAACATGCCTAAAAAAGGAAAAATAAGTTGTGGGGAAATAGGATTACCAATGACTAATTCTAAATTAGTTTTACCATGTGGAATATTTGCAAGATGGGAAAATTAAATAAAATTCTATTGGAAAAGAAAGCATCTTTTCCTTTTAATTTATGTAGGAAGGAAGAAAAAATTGAAAGAATTAAAAGTAATATATGAAGACAATCATATAATAGTAGTAGAGAAGCCTGTAAATATTCCATCACAAGGAGATAAAACAGGAGATATAGACATGCTTACTATTATAAAAGACTATTTAAAAGAAAAATATAATAAACCAGGAAATGTTTATTTAGGATTAGTGCATAGATTAGATAGACCGGTAGGAGGAGTAATGGCATTTGCTAAAACTTCTAAAGCTGCTGCTAGACTTAGTGAAGAAGTAAGAGAAAAGGTATTTCAAAAAACGTATTTGGTAATTGCAAATGGTAAGTTTGAAGAAAAAAGTGGAGTAATGGAAGATTATTTAATAAAAAATGAAAAGAATAATATTAGCAAAGTTACAACTAATAAAGAAAAAGGTAAGTTAGCAAGTTTAGATTATGAAGTACTAAAATATGCAGAAGAATTAAATTTGTCAGTTGTAAAAATAAATTTACATACAGGAAGACATCATCAAATAAGAGTACAATTCTCTAGTAGAGAACATAGTATATATGGAGATCAAAAATACGGGGGAAGAGGACATGGAAAGCAAATAGCACTTTGGGCATATAAGCTTAAAATTGTGCACCCTACACTAAAAAAGGAAATGACATTTACTTCAATTCCAGAACATATAGGAAGTTGGAAAATTTTAGATGGATTAGAGTTGTAATTTTTGATTATACGAAATATCAAAAAAAATATACGAAAATAATAATATATAGTTTTCGTATATTTTTTTAGACTATATATATATTATCTTTGTCAAAAAATGTAGAAAGATGTAATATTATGTCAGAATGAATGAGGTAATAAATGATTGATAAATTTTGTGATTATATAACAAAAAAGATAAAAGAAAATTCACCTGAGATGGATGAAGAAAAAGAATTGGTAATAAACTTTGGTGTTAGACTTATTTTTGGTGAATTACCCAAAATATTAATATTGTTTCTTATAGGTTTTATTCTAGGAATAGGTTGGTATACTTTACTTGCGTTTTTACTATTATGCCCATATAGAAGTTTTACAGGAGGATTTCATTTAAAAACCCATTTGGGATGTATGATATGTACAATATTATTATATTGTGGACCAGTAATGCTTGCAAAATATACTAATATTACACCAGATTATGTAAAATATATAGTTATAGCAATAATAGGAATAATAAGTAGTATTTTAATTAATATATATGCTCCAGCAGATACAGAAAACATTCCTATATTAAGTAAAGAAGATAGAAAAAGAAAAAAAGTCTTAGCATATATTTCATTAATTATATTAATTTTAATCTCTATTTTTATCCAAGACAAAGTAGTTTCACAAATGTTAATATATGGAATTATATTTCAAACTTTAACGATTACAAGAATAGCATATAAAATAACTAATAATAAATACGGATATGAAGAATATTTAAAAACAGAAAGTATAAAAACATAATTAATTATTTTGGTAATAAACATTTGCCGGCAATGTTTTATTATATAATTCTTTTTTAAGGGGGAAAATAAATATGTTAAAAATTATAGCAAAAATTGCAGAAAAATATGCAAAATCAACAAATACAGCTTGCTGGTTATGGGGAATAATACATCAACCAAAAATGCCAGCATCTTTAATAAAAAAGGACTAATAAAATAGAAAATCCCGAAAACTACATTATAGACAAACTAAAAAAAGACTTTTATAAAAGTCTTTTTTTAGTTAATATATATTTCAAATTGTTGTTTAAAATATTCATCATCTTTTGTTGTAAATAAATTTAGGTTATCATATTTTTTTAGTATTTTTCTAACTTCAAATAAGCCAAAACCATGGTTTTTATTATCTGTTTTAGAAGTATAATTTTTCTCATATATTTTATCTAAATTAACATCTTTATTTTTATATGTATTTTCTATTATAATTAATAATCTATTCATTTTTACTTCTTTTCTAAAATATATGTTTATTTCTTTTTTGTCACATTCTACAGAGGCTTCTATGGCATTATCTAATAAAATTCCAAATATTTTAGTAAAATCATATATTCTCATATTTTCTTCTATTTCATCTAAATTAAGAAATGCTTCTATATTAACTAGTATATTTAAATCAGATGCTTTATGGTATTTAGAAGAAAGTATATTATATATAGCAGGATTATTAATTACATTTGGGTCAAGAGTAGTTAAAGAAGTTACAATTTTACAATCAATTAATAAATCTTTATAATATTTTCTTAAACCTTCGATATCATTTTTATCCACATATCCACCAATACTTTGAATAATATTGTTAAAATCGTGTTTAAATATTCTTATATTTTCATGCATAATTTTTAAAGATTTATTGTGCCATTGTTCAACTTGTAAATCTCTTTTAGTTGTAGCAAGCTTAGTAGTACTTAGTAAAGAATAAACGCTAATAAAGAAATAGCCTAGCAAACTAATAATACTAACTATTGTTATTAATACAGGAATTACATCACTATAAAAACTAATTAAGTAAAGCTGACAAGCAATAACACATAATCCTAAAATTGCGGTGATAATAAATAATATTTTACTTTTACCATTTAAAATATCTAAATCTATATTAAATTTTATATATTTAATTAGTTTATATAATAAAAACAATAACAGATATATAAATATACTACATAAAAATCTGTATATTGGAATATTTATTATATCATCATATGTAATATTAAATACATTTAGATAAAATCTAAAACATACTAATTCTAAAACAGACATTATAAATATAGGTATAAATTCAGCAAAAATAGATTTTAGGAAAGTTGTTTTAAGGACAAATTTAATTAGTAATATAGCTGTAATCATATTAATAAAAGTAGCATAAGGATTAGGGATAAATATTCTAGAAATAAATCCTACTAGAGGGAATATGACCAAATAAATAATTTTATTACGTTTACTAGCTTCAATATTTAATAAAGTAGTAAACAATTTCATATTAACAAATGCTTCTATAAAACATAGAAAAAATCCGCTCACATTAATTAAAATTTCATTAGGTGTACTAACCGCATTCCAAATTGTTTGTAAAATGTTCATTTTTTAAAACCTCCATTAAGTCGTTTTTGTATTTTGCCCCAATATAACATTTATTTTGGGTGTTGTTTAGATATATAATATTAGCTTTTAAGTCTATTTCGGAAACTCTTTGAATATTTACAATATAAGATTTATGGCATCTTATAAAATTTCTAGGAAGATTTTTTAATATTTTTATAAAAGAACTATATACTTCATATTTTTTTTCATCAGTGTGAAATATTACCTTCATACCTTCTTTTTTTATGTATTGAATTGAATCCTTTTTTATAAGTATTTTACTGTTATCAAGTTGTATATATTCATTTACGTTTCCATTCATGTCATCTAGAAGTCTTAAAAAAGTATCTTCAAGCCTTTGAGTAGTTATTGGTTTTGGTATGTAATCAAATGTTTTATACCTATAGGCAACAAGCCCATATTCAAGATGGGCAGTTGAAAAAATAATATATATATTTTTATCCTTTTTTCTAACTTTCTCTGCAATATCTAAACCTGACATAGATGATTTTAAATCAATATCAAGAATAAGTACATTAACATCATTGCTATTCACATAATCTAATAAATCTTCTGGAGTTGTAGTTTTATATAGAATACAAGCTTCTATATTATATTTTATAAATAAAGAATCTAACATTTTACCTAATCTATCTAAAATAATATAATTATCATCACATAAAACGAAATTTAGCATAAGGTCATCTCCTGTTTTATTAATGGCTAATAATAATACTTTAAAAAAATTATAAAAATAATATAAAAAGATTTCCAATAATATCCAGCAACTCTTTAAATATAATCTAAATTCTTAAGATTGTCAAGAAAATTACGGAAATAAATATAAAAAAATGTCGAAACATGAAAACAGTTGGTGCTTTAAGTAAATACACAATTTAAAAATGTAAAAAAACATAAAATAACGTCAGTTTTTTATACTTTATTGTAGCAATTATTAATTTGTATAATAAATTACAAAATAAAACTAAAAGGTAAAAATTTACAATTAAGGCAATTCTGATTTTTTGTTAACTATAGAAATATAATATAAATAAAATAAGAAAAATACAATATGTAAAATGAAAAAATAGTGTAAAAAATATGTAGTTATTTTTTGATGAATATTTTAAATTGTAGAACATAGAATGAAATAACAATAGGAGGGGATTATGAAAGTAAAAAATAATATATTTTACATTACATTTACTATATTGTGTGTATTTGTATTTTCTATAAGTGTTATTAATATAGGAAAAACTGAGGACGCTATACAAACAAGTGCTACTACATCGTTAAGCAATGAAAAAATAGAATGGGGTATAAAAAGAAATGATAATCATACACAGCCAGATTTGGGAAGTAGAAATAAAAACATAATAGATAAATATAATGGAATAGCAATGGGAAATTCAGAAAAACCATATGTGTATTTAACATTTGATGCAGGGTATGAAGCAGGATATACTGAAAAAATATTAGAGGTACTTAAAGCAAACGATGTAAAAGCAACATTTTTTATAACAGGACATTATTTAAATAGTCAGCCTGACTTAGTAAAGAAAATGATTGACGAAGGACATATAGTAGGCAACCATACTGTAAACCATAAATGTATGACAGACATTGATAATGAAACTATAAAAAAAGAAGTAATGGATTTACATACTGCAATGTATGAAAAATTTGGATATGAAATGAAATATATAAGACCGCCTAAAGGAGAATATAGTGAAAGAACAATAGCATACACAAATAGTTTAGGGTATAAAACTGTTATGTGGTCATTTGCTTATGATGATTGGGATGAAAACAAACAAGGAAGAGAAGAATATGGAAAAAGTAAAATATTAGATAATACCCATAATGGTGAAGTTATGCTTTTACATTCTACGTCAAAAGATAATTCAAATATTTTAGATTATTGTATAAAAGAAATGAAAAATGCAGGATACGAATTTAAAAGTTTAGATGAATTTCAACCATAATAAAATATGAAGGGAGAAACTATGAAAAGAGGTAAGAAAAAAGTAGGAAGATTAGATAAATTATTAGAAATTCCAGAGGAAATAGTTTCGAATGAACCGAAGATAACAATAATTTCATTTAACAAATGTTTAATTGAAAATTATAAAGCAATACTAGAATATCAAGAATTTTTTATAAGAATTAGTTGCTATATAGGAATTATAAATATAAATGGCTTCAATTTACAATTAAATGAAATGACAAATGATGATTTATTAATAGAAGGAAATATAGATAGTATTGATTTTGAAAGTACAGTAGATAATGGGGAGGAATAAACTTTGTACATAAAAATTTGTCTAGGATATATTTTAGGTTATTTAAGAATAAATGTAGAAGGTTATTTTATTGAGAGGTTTATAAATAACTGCTTAAATAATGGAATATTCTTATGGAAAATTAAAAGAAAAAAATCTACAAATTTAGTATGTAATATTAGCATATCGGAATTTAAAAAAATAAAAGAGATACTTAAGAAAAATAGATGTAAAGTTAAAATATTAAAGAAAAAAGGATTACCATTTTTCATTAATAAATATAAGAAAAGAAAAATATTTTTAGTGTTTTTATTAATAATATTTACAATAATTATTACTTTATCTAATTTTATATGGAATATTAACATAGAAGGTCTAGAAAAAATAGATAAATCAGAATTAATGCAAGTTCTTAATGAAAATGGGTTATATACAGGAAAATCTAAAATAGGCTTAGATACAAAAGAAATTATAAACCAAATAAGATTAGATAGAGATGATATTGCTTGGATTGGAATAGAGTTAAAGGGAACAAATGCTGTTGTTAAAGTTGTAGAAGCCGATAGTAAACCAGAGATTATAAATGAAGAAGAATATTGTAATATTGTTGCAACAAAAGACGGAGTTATTACAAAAATAAAGGCTCAAAATGGTACACCCCTAGTTAAAGAAGGGGATTTAGTAAGAAAAGGAACAGTATTAGTAGCAGGATGGTTTGAAGGAAAATATACAGGAACTAGATATGTCCATGCAAATGGCGAGGTTCAAGCAAAAGTTTGGTATACACAAACAGCAAAAGTTTATTTAAAAGAGCAAAAAAAAGAAGAAACTGGAGAGGTGGAAAATAAATATTCCGTAAAGATAAATAATTTTCAAATAAATTTTAATAAAACTCTTTCAAAATTTGAAAAGTATGATACAATTGAAGAAACTAAAAAATTAAAATTGTTTTCAAATTTTTATTTGCCAATAGAAATGGTAAAAACTACATATAAAGAATACAAAGATACAGAAATTGAATACACATTAGAAGAAGCAAAAAATATTGGAATAGAAAGAGCAAAAGAAAAATTAGATGCGCAAATAGAAAATACTAATAATATAACTGATGAGCAAATTAATGTTAAAGAAAATAATGATTTTGTAGAAGTAGAAGTTATTTATGAAGTAGAAGAAGACATAGGGACAAAAGAGAAAATAGTATTTTGAAAGGAAGAGTGCATATGGAAGAAAGAAGTTTAAGAGTTTATAATTCAGAGAAAACATTTTTTACAAAAATAGCTAATGGTTTAACCAAAATGCTAATTCCAACAAAAATAGGAATTAATGGATTTTTAATATCACTAAAAAGAACAAACATCTTAAAAGCTTATGAAGAGTTTAAGAAAAATGAAAATATAGATGATGAAGACAAAAAAGAGCAAATAGAGAAAAAATATGAAGACATGTATGCGTTATATCTTGAAGCTATAGATAAATACATTATGGATTCAATTTATAAAAAGGTTAAAACAGATACAGCAAGTGACTTTGAAAAAGAAGCTTTATCAAATTATTATAATATAATACAAATAAAAGAAGCTGATTATACAGAGTTTAAATATAAAAAACAAATATATCTTTTAGGACTAGATTATGAAAATATTGAAAATCAAGGAAAGCAACAAGTAATAAAAAGATATGAAAATTTTTACGGCAGTGAAATGGAAACATTGTATAAAGGGTTATTAAAACATTATTCAATAAAATTATCAGATAACTTAACAGCTGGAGGTAAAGACATTATATATAACAAAATATTTTCTACATTAGCAGAATATGTTGAAAATATAACACCATTAAAATTGAAACAAGATGATAAAAAATATAAAGAAATTTCAGAAGAATACAATAATTTTGATAGATTTACTGTAGGAAAATTAGATCAAAATGATGTTATTGAAAAAAATTTAGTATTACTTGGTATTAGTAGAAAACTATTTACTCATAGCTTGCCTTTGGTGGTAGCAGAACGTTGTTATATAAAATTATTAAAAGATGCTAGAAATTTAATTGTAGATACAAAAGTTTTAAGAAAAAAAGAAAAAGCTTATTCACTTCTAATTGAAATTATAGAAGAATATAATGTAAGACTTTTATCTACAAAAATATACTGGGACAGGCCAGAACTAAGAGATGAATATAAAGAATTTGCTAAGAAATATAGAGAAATAGAAAAAATTAAAGATATAAATAAGGATGAATGGTTAAAGAGAAAACAAATATTATTTTTAACATATGATTTAAAGAAAGTTTATACAAATGAAAATCGTTATTATAAAATTATAAAATTCTATAAAAATAAGCTTGTAGAACTAGGGGCTATGAGAGAAATTAGAAGTAGCTGTAGCTCATATGGAAATTATATAAAGGTAAAAACAAAATTGAATAAAGTAGTTAATAACTAACAAGAGGGAGTTTTATGGGAAAAACATCAGAAATTGTCCTTAATGGAGTAGATGAAAAAGATAGTAATGAAGTTTTAATAGAAAAAGTAATAGATAAATGTTTTGAAATAGAAAATTTAGATGAAAAAAAGTTATATGTTTCAATTACATTAACAATACCAGAAGAAATAAGAAAAATTAATAAAAAATATAGAAATATAGATAAAGAAACTGATGTACTATCTTTTCCTATATTTGAAAAAGAAGATATAGAAAATTTTAGAAAAAAAAGCAGTAAAAGCAGTAATGGAGAATTTATACAAGAAGTATTAGGAGATATTATTATTTCTATACCTAGAGTAGAAAAACAAGCAGAAGAATATGGACATAGTTTTGAAAGAGAATTATCATATATGCTGGTACATGGATTTTATCATTTAATGGGTTATGATCATATAGAAGAGCAAGACAAAGAACTAATGAGGGAGAAAGAAGAAAAAGTTCTAAAAAGTTTAGCGATAAATAGATAAAGGAATGAATTTTAATATGAAAAAAGACAAAAATAACACAACAAAAGAACCTAAAAAAAATATTAATGAAAAATCAAAAGAGCAATTAAATAATTCAGATAAAAGAATAAAAAATAGTGGATTTATAGACGCATGGAAAAATGCGATAAATGGTATTATATATGCAACAACTACTCAAAGCAATATAAAAAAACAACTAATAATTGCTATAGTAGTTGTTGTTGTCAGTTTATTTTTTAATTTATCTAAAGCGGAATTTTTATGTTTTTTATTTACAATTATATTAATATTATTTGCAGAAATGGTAAATACAGCAATAGAAACGGTTGTAGATTTATGTACAGAGGTGTACCATCCAAAAGCTAAGATAGCTAAAGATGTTGCAGCAGGAGGAGTGGTTATAACTGCCATAAATGCTATTATTGTAGCATATTTTCTATTTTTTGATAAAATTAGTGAAATGGGAATTACATTTATACAAAACGTGGCTTCTTCGCCTCAACATTTAGCTTTTTCTGTAATAATTATTGTCATCATAGCAGCTTTGGCTTTAATTGCATTTTCAAGAACAAATAAAAATAAAATTTTTAATGATAAATTTATTCCAAGTGGGCATGCTACAATTGCTTTTGCAGCCAATACTATCATTTGGATTTCTACTACTAATCCTGTAATTTTAATATTATCACTAGTTATGGCAATTTTAATTGCTGAAAGTAGAATTCAAGCAAAAGAACATAGACTTTCAGAAGTAATATTTAGTGCTTGTTTAGGAACTGTGTTAGTTTTAATATTATATGGATTGGCAAGAATATTTATGTAATTACAATAATATATTAATATAACAGTAGACAAGATAATTAAAAATATATGGTTATTTCAATATTTTTAATTTTATTATATCAAAAGAAAGGAAAGAAGATTAAGATGGGAAGAAGAAATAATAATGGAGGAGGAACTAAAATACTTATAGCTATTTTACTAGTTTTAATTATTGCAGCTGGTGCTTTACTTGCTATGAGATATTTTCAAGATCAAAGTGTAGGAGAAGAAACTTTAAATACTAAAATAGAAAATAAGGAAGAGGAGAAAAAGCCTGTTACATTTGCAGGAACAGATAGACCTATTGCAGTAATGATAGACAACCATCAAAATGCTATGCCACAGGCAAATTTATCAGAAGCAGAACTAGTATATGAAATGATTGTTGAATATGGTGAAACAAGGTTAATGGCAATATATAAAGGCGACGACCTAGATAAAATAGGACCAATAAGAAGTGCAAGACATTATTTCGTTGATTATGCTTTAGAAAATGATGCAATATATGTTCATTATGGAGAAAGCCCACAAGCAGAAGAGGCAATACAAAGATATGGGTTGCCATCAATAAATGGAATAAACGAAAGTGAAGACTTATTCTGGAGAGTTGATGACAAATATGCACCTCATAATGCAGTAACTAGTACAAAAAATATACTAGAAATAGCAAATAGAGAAGGATATAGAACTACATCTAACAAGGAAAGTGTATTAAATTATGTAGTAGATGAAGTTAATCTTGACGAAGGACAAAGTGCAATAGATATTACAATACCATATTCACAATATAATACTGTAAGATATGAATATGATGAGGAATCAAAAACATATATTAGATATTCAAGAGACGAAAAGCAAGTTGATTGGGATACAGGAGAAACTGTAACAGTAAAAAATATAATAATAGCAAAAGTAGAAAATTCAACATTAAATGACGGATCTGACAAAGACAGACAAACAATAGATAACATAGGAACTTTAGATGGGTATTACATAACTAATGGAAAAGCAATAGAAATAAAGTGTAAGAAAACATCTGCTAATGAGCAAACTGTATATGAAGATTTAAATGGAAATGAAATAAAAGTAAATGATGGAAACACATTTATACAAATGTGTCCAATAGATTCTGAAATTGTTATAGAAGGAAATAGTGAAGAATAATTGTTAAAAAGGAGAAAGATATGAATTGTGTAGATGAAAAAGTAGCAAAAGAAACAAATGAAATTTTGCAAAAATTTACAAACGATAAAGATAATTTAATTTCTATTTTAAATGAAATACAAGAAAAATTTGGTTATATTCCTAAAACATCTCAGCTAGAAATATCAAAATATTTAAAAATACCTATGGCAGAAATTTTTGGAGTTATTACATTTTATTCAAGGTTTTCTTTGGAGCCTAAGGGAAAATATAATATTTCTGTATGCTTAGGAACAGCATGTTTTGTAAAAGGTTCACAAGCAATATTTGATAGATTAAAAGAAAGATTACATCTTGAAGAAGGACAAACAAGTGCAGATGGAATGTATTCTATAGATACTACAAGATGTGTTGGAGCTTGTGGTATAGCACCGGTATTTACAGTAAATAATGAAGTGTATGGTCATGCAACAGTTAAGAAATTAGATGAGGTATTAGATGAATTAGAAAAACTTGAAAAATAAAGAAAAATATTAAAAGAACGTGGAATAGAGAATAGTAAAGTATAAGACCATATAAAATAGTAGGATAACGATAAATTAAAAGGAGGTCCTAAATGAAAACGATTGAAGAACTAAATAAAATTAGAGTGGAAAAAAGAGCGGAATTAGATTTAAGGAAAAATACAAATGCAGACACAAGAGAAAAACATATTTTAGTATGTAATGGTACGGGTTGTACTTCTTCAAAATCACCAGAAATATTAGAAAATTTTAAAAGAATAATAGAAGAAAAAGGAATACAAAATGTAAGAGTTATAAAAACAGGCTGTTTTGGTTTATGTGCAAAAGGTCCAATTGTTATTATAAGACCAGAAGATACATTTTATGCAATGGTAAAACCAGAAGACTGCGAGGAAATTATACAATCACATATAATAGAAGGAAAAATCGTAGAAAGATTACTATGCAAAGATATAGATGGAAAAAAAGTAAATAGATTAGATGACCTTACTTTTTATAAAAAACAAAAAAGAATTGCATTAAAAAATTGTGGTGTGATAAATCCAGTCGATAGAGATGAGTACATAGCATTTGACGGATATAGAGCATTAGCTAGAGTTTTGGTAGAAATGTCACCAGACGAAGTAATAGATATTATAGATAAATCT
>JAGHJM010000107.1 GCA_017886645.1 Clostridia bacterium | reverse complement strand
CGTATTCTCCTGTTTCTTCATTTACATATTGTATCTCTTCTTTTGTCTCTATGTCTAAGTATTTTACTATTACTTTTCCACTTTCTTTTCTCTCATAATAGTATTTTACATATATGTCTCCTCTTGTTATTTCTCCTTCTTTGTTCTCTGGGTCTGGCTCTGCTGCTTGATAATATTGTATCTCTTTTCTTGATGTTGTATAGTGGTCTCCACTATATCCTTCTATTATTTCTTCTTCTGCTAATATTTTATTATCACTATCATCTTCTAGTGTCTCATCTTTTTCTAGGTGCTGTACTATTACTCTTCCTGGTATTTTTGTATATACATATGTTACTTCTATTATGTCTTTTGTTAGTTCTCCTTCTGTTTCTCCTTCTACTCTTACGAAGTCATAATGCTCTATTTCTTTTTGTTCTGTTTCATATCTATCCCATACCTTACCTGTTATTGTTTCACTTTCTGCTATTTCTACATAACTTTCGTCTACATATTTTACTATTACTCCTCCTGCTTGTGCTCTTTCATAATAGTATATTACCTCTGTTGTTCCTTCTTTTATTCTTCCTGTTGTATTATTTGTGTTTTCTACATATGTATAATTTTCTATTTCTTTTAGTTCTGTTTCATAGCTTTGTCCTACTTTTCCTTCTATCTCATATCCATATGTTTTTTCTTCCTCTTCGCCAGCCTCATTTATCTCTTTATATCTTATTTCTTCTCCTGTTTCTTTATTTATGTATTTTACTATTACTTTTCCATTTATGTTTATATTGGTTGTTTCTTCTGTTTCTTTTGTATTTGTTTGTTCTGTTTCATATAGGTCGATTGTTCCTGTTGCCCTGTTGGTCATGCTGTCTTGTGTTGCATCTAAATTGCTATAAACTAGTGTAATATTCTTTGTTATATCTACTGCATAAGCTCCGTTTTCATATGTATTAATGTGGTCTATTCTTTCTTTCCATGTTATTGTGTTTGTATTTCTGTCATATGTTCCTCCATTTAGGTTTGATGTTTCTTCATTAATTTCATATGGTAGGTAATCTACTATTGTTACTAATGCTTCTCCTATATATTCTTCTACTGTTGCTTTGTAGTTTATTGTGTAATTTACAGGTTCTGTTGAACTTGTTGCTATTTCATCTGGTCCTTGTTTTGTTATTTCTCCTGCTACTTCTGTATTCATTAGTTTGTATTTGTTTGTTACTATTATTGGATTTTCTCCTGTTATTACTGCTTCTTCATAGTACTCTAAATCTCCTAAGTTTGTTTCTTCTTCTATTACACTATAGTCTATTTCTTCTCCATAGTCTGTGTATTTTGGTAGGTTTGTAAATGTATATGTCCAGCTATTTCCTTCATTTAATACTACTTTTTCTTGTCCTTCTACTGGCATATTATTTGCTACTAACTCTATTGTTACACTGTCTGGTCTTCTTCCTT
>JAGHJM010000007.1 GCA_017886645.1 Clostridia bacterium | reverse complement strand
CTTACAGGAAGTCCTCTTCTATGTCTTAATCCTCTATAGCATCCTATTTCTGTAAGTCTTTTAATGTTAAGGGCAACTTCTCTTCTTAGATCCCCCTCAACTTTATAACCATCCATAGCTTTTCTTATTGCTTGTACTTGGTCGTCTGTTAAGTCCTTAACTCTTATATCTGGATTTACCCCAGCTTCTTTTAATATTTTTTGTGAACTAGTTAATCCTATACCATAAATATAAGTTAAACCAATTTCTACTCTTTTCTCCTTAGGTAAATCTATTCCTGCTAAACGAGCCATTTTGTTTGCACCTCCAAATATTATATTTAAATTTTATTATTAATTTTATCCTTTTTGTAGTCTTGTAAATATTAAAGGTGAAATGCATTGGTATAAAACCAATCAATAATATTTATTCAGACAAATATATATTAAACACAAATAAAGATCAGCCGCTAATTTATATTTGTGTTAATATCAAATAATTATAATTAGCCCTGTCTTTGTTTGTGTTTAGGGTTTTCGCATATTACTCTTATAACGCCTTTTCTTTTTATAACTTTGCACTTGTCACATATTTTCTTTACTGATGGTCTTACTTTCATTTCTTTCACCTCTCCTTAAATTTTATAAAAATTTTATTTTAAGAAATTATTTTGCTCTCCATGTAATTCTTCCCTTTGTAAGGTCATATGGGGATAATTCTACCTTTACTTTATCTCCTGGTAAAATTTTTATATAGTTCATTCTAAGTTTTCCAGAAATATGAGCTAACACTTGATAGCCATTTTCTAGTTCTACTTTAAAATTTGTATTTGGTAGAGCTTCTACAACTGTACCCTCTACTTCAATAACATCCTCTTTTGCCATATTTTCCTCCATTTTTTTGTCAAATCTACATAAAATTTACAATTTGACGTAATAACATTAATATTATATATCAAAATTATAATAATGTCAATATTTCAGGCTCTTTTTCTGTTATTAAAATTGTATTTTCATAATGTGCCGCTGGTGTTCCATCTTCTGAAACAATAGTCCATCCATCATCTAATTGTAATATATTTCTTTTTCCCATTATTACCATTGGCTCTATGGCTAGAGTCATGCCTGGTTCAAGTTTTATTCCATGACCTGCTTTTCCATAGTTAGGTATACCAGGATCTTCATGCATTTCTCTTCCAATTCCATGACCTTGAAATTCTCTTACAACCGAATAGCCATTACTTTCGACAAATTCTCCAATTGCATGGCAAATGTCCCCTAATCTATATCCTTTTTTAGCATATTTTATTCCCTCGAAAAAAGCTTTTTTAGTTATTTCTACTAACCTTCTTTTTTCTTCGCTTACATTTCCAACTAAATAAGTTCTACAGCAGTCACCGTTAAAACCATTTTTATAAGCTACTAAGTCAACGCTTATAATATCTCCATCTTTTAATATAGTTCTTGATGAGGGAATACCATGTATTACCTCATCATTTACAGAAGCACAAATAGAACCAGGGAAGTCCATTACACCCTTGATTCCACTTGGATAGCCTTTTTCAGCAGGTATAGCGCCATTGTCCCTCATAGTTTTTTCTGCTATTTTATCTAGGTACAAAGTCGTAACTCCTGGCTTTATTTCTGCTTCAATAGCTTTTTGTGCTAAGTTAGCAATTCTACATGCTTCCCTCATTAATTCTATTTCTTTTTCAGATTTAATTGTTATCATGTTTTATTACTTCTTTCTATTTATGAGTTTCCAAATATCCTTTTACTTTTGATATATTTTCCTCTAATACTGTAGGAGAATATATATTTGGTTTTACTGTAAATAAAATATTTTTATCTTCATAATATTTAATTATCTCTTTAGAATTATCATGATATATTTTTAATCTTCCTCTTACAGTCTCTTCGTTATCATCATCTCTTTTTACTAGTTTAGATCCACATATATCACATATTCCTGGAACTTTAGATGGTCTAAATTCCGTATTATATATAGCCCCACATTCTTTATTAGAACATGTTACTCTTTTCACTACTCTTTTTATTAAATCTTCATCTGGAATATCTAATAATACAGCAACAGTATTTATTGGATTATTTTTTCTAATAAACATGTCCAATTCTTCTGCTTGTTTTGCTGTTCTAGGAAATCCATCTAATATTGCTCCACTTTTTACATCATCTTCAGATAATCTACTTTTTACTAGTCCTATTGTTATTTCATCTGGAACTAATAAACCATTAGATATATATTTATCTGCTTCTTTGCCAAGTTCAGTTTGTTTTTTTATGTTTTCTCTAAATATATCACCTGTAGAAATATGTACTAAGTTATATTCTTTTGACAACTCTTTTGCTAAAGTTCCTTTTCCACTTCCAGGTGCCCCTAACATTATTATATACATATTAATTCTCCTATATAACTATAAATTAATTTAAGACGTACTTTTACATACGCCTAAATTTATTATCCTAAGAATCCTTTGTAATGTCTTACTGTTAATTGTGATTCTAATTGTTGCATCATTTCTAGTGCAACACCTACTACGATTAATATTGATGTTCCTCCAAAAGCTAAATCTATTGGTAAAAATCTTGCTAACATTGGAATAATAGCAATTATAGCTAAGAATAATCCACCAAACCATAATAATTTAGACAAAACTGATGATAGATATTCAGTTGTTGGTTTTCCAGCTCTTATACCTGGGATGAATCCACCATTCATTTTTATTCTACTTGATATTTCTGCAGGATTAAATGTAGCATATGAATAGAAGAATGTAAATCCAACTATTAACAATACATATACTATTGCATTTGCTATTGTGTATCCTATCGAAACACTTGATGTAGAAGTTGCTATAGAAAATTGATATAATCCAGCCCAGAATCCACTTGTAGTTTCAGCAATATTTGGTATAAATATTGGTAAAATCATTGCTGGAAACATCATAAATGAAGATGCAAATATAATTGGCATAACACCTGCCATTGCAAGTTTTAATGGTATATGAGTATTTTGTGCTCCTACCATTTTTCTTCCAACTACTTTTTTAGCATATTGTACAGGTATTCTTCTTTCTGCTTGTTGTACAAATACTACAGCTGCAACTAAAATTACTGCACCTATAATAATTCCTAAAGCACTAAGAAGTCCTGTTGTACTAATTGCTCCATTTACAAATATTAATTGCCATATGTCTTGAACTGCAGAAGGCAAGCCTGCAACAATTCCAACAAAGATTAATATTGAAATTCCATTTCCAATTCCTTTAGCTGTAATTTGTTCTCCTAACCACATTAATAATGATGTTCCTGTCATTAATGACAATACAACCAAAGCCATTGTCAAGAAGTCTTCTCCAACAAAGATTCCATAAGATTTTTGTGCGAAAAATACTCCTAATCCCTCAATTAAGGCTAATATTATAGTTAAAATTTTAGTATATCTATTAATTTTAACTCTTCCAACTTCTCCACCTTCTTTAGATAATCTTTCTAAAGCTGGTATTACGAAAGTTAAAAGCTGTATAACAATTGACGCTGTAATGTATGGGCTTATTGACATTGCAAATAAAGATAATCTTGAGAAAGCTCCTCCTGAAATTAAATCTATTAATCCAGTAAGTCCATTAGTAGTTGTATTTTGTTCACTTAGTGCAACTAAGTCAACTCCTGGTACTGTAATAAAACAACCTAATCTAAAAATAACTATTAATAATAATGTGTATAATATTTTTTTTCTGACCTCTGGCGTTTTTAAAGCATTACCTAAAACTTTAAACAACTAAATCACCTCAGCCTTTCCTCCTAAAGCTTCAATTTTCTCTTTTGCAGCTTTAGTAAATTTTGTTGCTTTTACAGATAACTTTTTATCTATATTACCTGTTGCAAGCACAACTATTCCGTCGTTTATTTTATTTATAATTCCTTCTTCTAATAGAGTTTGTGCAGTTACTTCTGTAGCTTTACTTTTATTTAACATTGTTAATGTTACTTCTGTATAATTTTTAGCAAATTTATTAGTAAATCCTCTTTTAGGTAATCTTCTATATAATGGAGTTTGACCACCTTCAAATCCGATTCTTACTCCACCGCCTGATCTTGCTTTTTGTCCTTTATGTCCTTTTCCAGAAGTTTTTCCTAATCCAGATCCAACTCCACGTCCTACTCTTCTTCTAACTTCTTTGCTTTGAGCTGGTTTAAGTTCATCTAATTTCATTTTGCTTGGCACCTCCTTTAAATCATTCTGATTAATATTCTATCACATACTTATAATAAATTCATTATTTTTTATATTAAATTTAAAGAATTTCTGAAACAGTTTTTCCTCTTTTTTTGGCAACTTGTTCAGCTGTTCTCATACTTGTTAATCCTGCAAGTGTAGCATAAACTACGTTTCTAGGATTGCTTGTTCCTATAACTTTAGTTCTTATATCTCTATATCCTGCAAGTTCAATTATAGGTCTAACACTACCACCTGCTATAATTCCAGTACCTTCTTCTGCTGGTTTTAACATAACTTGTGCACTTCCAAAACGTCCAACATATTCATGAGGAATTGTTGTCCCTACTATTGGAACTTCTACTAAGTTTTTCTTTGCATCTTGTATTGCTTTCTTTATAGCATCTGGAACTTCAGCTGCTTTTCCGTTTCCAACACCTACGTGTCCGTTTTCGTCTCCAACAACAACAACTGCACTAAATCTAAAAGTTCTACCACCTTTAACAACTTTAGCAACTCTGT